>JAILLI010000140.1 GCA_024693225.1 Lachnospiraceae bacterium | reverse complement strand
CAGTTCCTGCTCGGTCACGTCATTTATAAGTGCGATTATACCGGTCACATTGCCCTTTGCATCAAATACCGGCCGCTTGATAAGCTCCAGGAACTGCTGCTGTCCGTCAACATTTTCTTCTATGATATAGTCAGTACCCTTGCCGGTCCTTACGATCTCCCGGTCGGCCTCCATAGCCTTACGGGCATTTTCCTTATCCTTCCGGATATCCATGTCGGTCTTGCCGCGTATGGTCCAGTGCCTGCCGTCCTGCCTCACATGGGACCAGTACTGGGTCGCAAAGACATACCTTCCCTCGGTATCCTTGAGGAAGATGTTGGAAGGCAGCTGTCTTAACATGCGCTCCATTTCCGTATAGGTAAAGGAATCCTTGGCCCTTATCGCATTATGTATCCTCTTTGCCACATGCTCCCGCAGTCCCGGAGGTGTCAGGAGATCCGAGTATCCTTTTTCGAATATATGCATTTCTTCCTTTTCCGGGAGATGATCGGATATGGCGATCACAGGTATCGAAGAATAAAGCGGTTCCTCACTCATGGCTTTGATAAAGGTAAAACCGTTGATCTGTTCTATGGCCAGATCGATGAGAACAGCAGAGATCTGCTCCAGACAGTCATCGATCATATTGAGGCCCTTGACCGCGCTGTCAGTCATCATAACGACAAACTCTCCGGTCAGCAGCTCCATGAATTCATCTTTTATAGGGCTTTCCGGTAAGATAGCCAGTATTGTATCCATCAGACACTACCTGCTTTCTTTTATATGATCATATCACTCCATTATTATAAAGTGACTTTCAAAATACGGCAAGTTTCCCGGGGTAATTTCTTTCATGTCTGATCGTAAAATGATAAAATAGGCTCATGACTTACTCGATCATCGGGATCCTGGCATCCGTGATACTCCTTATAACCAATCAGGACCTGCCTCCTGCACTCCTTTGTCATGGAGGATGAAAAAGAAGAATACCGCCAGGAGCTTGAGGACGCCATCAAAAGGGAGCAGGATCATCCGGTCCATGGACCGCGAAGATGCGAAGACCATCCCCATCATAGCCCTTACAGCCAATGCTTTCGATGAAGATGTACAGCGCAGCATTCAGGCCGGCCTGAACGCCCACCTGTCCAAGCCCGTAGAGCCTGACCTCCTCTTTGAGAAACCGGAAAAATACTTCAGAAGATGACAAAGGAGAAACAATGAGCACGATCTATATAACAGGACACAAGAATCCCGATCTGGACAGCATCTGCAGTGCATACGGATATGCAAAGCTCATGAACCTGCAGGATCACGACAACACATATGTTCCCATCAGGTGCGGTCATCTTTCCGACAGCACGCGGGGCATACTGGAACAGCTGGAGATAGACATACCGGAATACAGGCGTGACGTATATCCCAAAGTGAAGGATGTCATGCTCACAAGCGACCATAAGATAGAAGCCGATGATCTCCTGACCGTTGTCGCTGCCATCTACGAAAAGAACAATCCCAGTGCCATTCCTGTCTGTGACAAGGGTGAATTTTACGGCCTCCTTACGGTTGACGACATCACAAACTGGACCATGCGTGAACTCTCGCGTGACAACAAGATAACATCCATACCGACTGTCAGAGGGATAATGACGGCCCAGGGCCCTATAATAGATTCAAACGAGATGTTCGACGAAGCCAAGAATATGCTGCTTGGCTCAGGTAAACGCGGACTTGCCGTATATGACGAGAACGGATATGTGGGATTTGTTACAAGAAGATGCTTTCTAAATGTCCCGAGAAACAACGTGATCCTTGTCGATCATAACGAATCCTCGCAGAGCATCCGCGGGATAGAGACCGCCAACATAGTCGGCATCCTTGATCATCACAGACTGGATGCCATCAAAACGGATCATCCCATATTCATCTGTGCGGAGCCGCTCGGAAGCACCTGCACCATAGTATATCAGCAGTATATCAGGAACAACCGCACTCCCGATCCGGTAACGGCCAAGGTACTGCTGACCGGCCTTATATCGGACACGCTCATCCTCAAGAGCCCGACGACCACGGGAGATGATGTTGTTGCCGCACACGTCCTTGCTTCCATGTGCAAAGTTGATCTTAATGAATACGGACTGTCTATGTTCTCACGTGTAAAGGGATTAAATGAGCGGGATCCCAAGTCCGCCATACTGTCCGATTTCAAGACATACACGGAGAACGGGATCAAGATCGGCATAGGTCAGTGTGAAGTCACCACGCTTAATGATCTTCCGGATTACAAGGACCAGTACGCTGCCACGCTTGATGAGATAAAAACCCTGCAGGGACTGGGCTGGGCTGTCCTCATGATCACGGATGTCATACATGAGCACAGTGCCCTCCTGTGCACGGAACACAGGGGCAACAGATATCTACCCTATAAGGCCGTTGACAGGAACCTGTTCGACATGCCCCACGTCATGAGCCGCAAAAAGCAGCTACTGCCCGAGATCATTCATGCCGTGGGCGAATAAGCAAAGAACCTTATCCTGCCGTTTGCAGCCTCCGGTATGCCCGGATCAGGATCAGTGCCGTTGCGCCTGCGTATTTCCGTCATCTGATCTTTGATACTTCTCATATCCGTGATCTCCTTTTCATGGAAAATCGGTAATTTTTATCCCTTCACTATATATAATGCAGTTTTTTTCGATTTTACTCACCTTTTCTCAAAATTTTTTTTAATATTTTTAATATTGATGTTATGTTAACTATTTTGGGGAGTATTTGGGAAGTTCTGAAATGTATACGTTAAGAAATGTGGGCGCAAAATGCCCGGTAAAATGTAACTTTTGTAACAGGATCAGAACGATTCAAGAACAGCCGGAACATCTTCCGGACTTTCCGCAAACGTAACAGCCCCGTTTTTTACAAGGAAATCCCTGTCTCTAAATCCCCATAAAACTGCGATACAGGGGAGTCCTGCGTTCTGTGCGGTCTGAAGGTCGACCTCGGAATCTCCTATATAGATCGCCTCATCCCGGGAAGATCCCAGCTCATCAAGGGCAGCAAAAACCGTATCGGCAGCGGGTTTTCTCTTAATTCCCGGCTTTTCGCCGATCGCTACGGTTACATATTCTGAAAAGAACCGCTCGTTAAGCTCTTTTACGGCAGAATCGATCTTGTTCGATACTATCGCAAGCTTGTAGCCCTTGTCATAAAGTGCCTTCATGAGGTCGAGTATACCCTCATAGGGAGCGGTCTTATCAAGGCAGTGTTTATTATAATGATCCCGAAACACCGGTATCATCTTATCAAAAAGAGCGTCGTCGGTTCCATCGGGGGCTGCGCAGCGCATTGCATATCCGATCCCGTTTCCGAAGAACTTGCGATAATCCTCCTTATTCCTTGCGGGAAGCCCAAACTCGGAAAACACATGGTTTACCGCATCTGTGAGATCGTCAAGAGTATTGAGGACGGTACCGTCCATATCAAAAATGACTGTATTTATCTTATGCACATCGCAACCTCCGTTTTGTAAAAGCGTGAAAAGATCTGAAGCGCACTTACGGCAAGAGCTGCCTGTTCCGTATCGGTGATATTGTATAAAGCCGCTGCTCCGGGAGCAAAAATGATAAAGGCAAGGGCGCATACTACAGCGATAACCGCAACAAATCCGAGCACAAACTTCAGCAGTTTCGCCTTGCCGGCATGATCACGCTGACCGTGAAGAAGTGCCAGCAAAGGTATGTAGGCACCGATCAGAGCTCCGATAATGCTATTATATCACAGAAGGGTTCTCCTGTGACTTGGACCGCCTGAAAGCCGTGGGCGAATAAAAAGGAGACAGGGGGCATCTCCTGTCTCCTTTTATCCGTCCTCCGGTTTATTTTACGGTAACCGTGCAGGATGCTTTTTTCTTGCCATCCTTTGTTGTGACGGTTATCTTTGTCTTACCTTTACTCTTACCTTTGACATTGCCCTTATTATCTACCGAAGCTATACCGGGCTTGCTGCTCTTCCACGTAACTTCCTTGTTGGTGGCATTCTTCGGAGATATCGTAGCCTTTAATTTGATCTTCTTTCCGACTTTCACACTCGTCTTTTTCTTATCGAGTTTAACACCGGTCACTTTAACGCCTTTTACTACCGTAACGGTGCAGCTTGCGGTTTTCTTACCGTCCACGGTCGTGGCCCTGATCTTGGCTTTACCTGTCTTTTTGGCCTTTAAGTTACCGTATTCATCAACAGATACGACAGACGGTTTACTGCTCTTCCATTCTACGAGCTGGTTGCTGGCGTTCTGGGGCTTGATCTTGGCGACAAGTGTCAGTTCACCGCCTTTGGCAAGAGTGACTTTCTTTTTATCGAGACTGACACCGGTAACCTTTACGCGCTTGGCATTGCTCCGGCTCGTATAAAGCTTTATCCTCGGATCTTTCTTGATCTTTTTATCATTGACATAGAATCCGTTGTCTGCTTCGGCGATCGTATAAGCCGTTGTATCATATTCATCATCATAAACTATTGCTTCTGTACCCGGAGTTTCAACCGAGAGTTTAGCCTTACCGCCGTCAACCGCTTGCAGATACAGGTATAATTCTACATCCGAATCCTCATAGACTTCCAGGGGAGTGTCAAATTCCACGGTATAGAAACCGGCATAGGATGTACGTATACTACCTTCAACCTCCTGGCCGGAAGTTACATTTCGTGCATAAACGGTTATCTGTGCATTCGCCGATGCGAGTTCAACTCCCACACCCTTTACGGCTTCCTTGCCCGATACTTCATAAGACAGATAAACAACGTCATCACCGTCAACCTTTACAGTTTCAGAAGGACTGGGACTTCCATCATATGCATAACAGTAATCATATGTATCTACTGAAGTATCAAACGCTGCACATGGGAGCTCATCGTTAAGAAAGGCCACATCTTCGTATGACAGCCATAAGTAACCGTACAGACTGTAATCGTCTTCGCCCCAGCTGTTTCTTACAAGCCATGCGCCGTTTCCTTTGGGCTTTGCCCCGCTTTTTGAATTGAACTTATCCCTGGGAAAATCATCATCCCAGCCTACAAGCAAAATGGCATGATCTGATGCTGCATCGGGAGTATAAAGCGATGCGTTTGCTGCATCACCGTATTTGTCAACATCCGAACAGATATCTGCCGTTACACCGCCATGCGTCAGGATAGCTCTTTTGATGCCGATACTGTCCTTGGGGCTAAGAAAATATGCGTTTCTTATCTGTGCAACGTCCATACCGACCACATCTTCTTTGGTGGGACTGATGCTTTCGGGATCCGGATCCAGCGGAAATTGCTCTTCAGAAGCGGCTCCTACCAGATTTGACAGGATATGGGTGGACATTTCCGAGTCACCGCCCATGTTGAGATAATTCCCGTTACCATCTAAATACACGTAATCCTTACGGCATCCCTCGGGATCTTCATATTGGGTGTACACATGGTATGCCAGATGCATTTCCGAAAGATCCACTTCCGTTGACACATTCTGATTCCTTATAAGATCGGCCTCCACTGCACCTATGACACTGTGTGCCCAACAGGTTCCTGTTTCTCCCTGATCTCTGTTCACGGGAAGCATTCCTTCTTCATAAGAGTTGAACTTGCTGGGAAGAGCCGTATCTGTGTCTGATGCCGTATTGTTTCCAACGATCGGAACCTCTTCGGCAAAATTATCTGAAGAGATCAGCCTCCGGCCTCCTATTTTACCGCCCGGGACTTCCTTTTCAAATGTCAGGGTCAGCCTGGGAAGCTCCACACCGTCTGCAAGATCGTATCCTTCCATATCCGGAATGAAGGGATACTTACCAAGCCGGTCGTTGTAGTCACCTTCACATATCCAGCTTACCTTTATCTCTTTTGTCTTATCTCCCATATGAACGGTCAGCGTATCCGGGAGTTTCTTATTTAAAGTGACATATGCAGACTTGTACTTAAATGAGTAATCAGTCTTCTTGGGAGGATCGATCGCAGTGATCACTCCGGTCTCCAAAGATCCTTCATTTGAGAACCCGTCCTCCGTAAGCTCCGTTAACTGAGCCTCTTCGTTAAGAGTCTCAAGTGTTTCTGATGTCCCGTTCAGTTCGATCTCATCCGCAAATACGTTTACTGCGGGCTTCGAAGCAAACACAACCGTAGTTGTCAGCATGAACATCAACAGTTTCTTAATCTTCATTTTTCATCCTCCTGTCTGTTATTTAACCCTTCGGGGTCACTTAAAACGATTATACCTACCTGCCGTCAGGATTAATACATCCTAAAAGTATACTTTTTCTTATACGAAATATCTCCTTATATCTCCCCGCTTATCCAGGCCCATCTTATCTTTTACTGCCGCCACAAGCTTTTTCGTATATGGCATTGAGATATAGAGGATGTCGCAGATCTCCCTGTCAGAGCGAAATTCTCCCATCAGTTTTGCGACCTCGATCTCTCTTCCCGTGAGCGGTATGGGAAGTTCATCCAGTTTTCCCTCATCGAGCTTTCCGCTGTTTGCGGTCTCCGAATACAGATCTATGTAGTGTTGTACGCGGGCGAACAGGACCTTGCCTGCCACAGGTTTTTTGAGATAATCGACGACATCCATCTCGAGTCCTTTGCACTCGGACAACTCATCCTTAATTCCGGTAAGAAATACCACCGGGATCTTCTTAAGCTTCTCATCGGCCTTCAGGCGTCCGAGCACCTCGTATCCGTCCATATCCGGCATGGCGATGTCAAGAAGTATCAGATGAGGATATCTTTCAGCGCCCTCCCCCGGGCTTTTAAGGTATTGCAGGGCATCCTGCCCGGTAGAAAAACCGGACACGCTGTACAATACCTCCAGCTGCTTCTTCATCATATTGAGCATTTCGACATCATCGTCGACTATCATCACTCTCTTGGGATCCATACTTTAGCCATCCTTCCCCGAGCTTACTTCAGATAATACTATACAGGTTATTCGGATCAAATAATACATACTAAAAGTATACTTTTTTAAAAATATCAGAAAAAGTATACCAAAAGACTCCTTTATGTTTCTTATTTAAATGATAGAATGTTTCCAATGACGGTTAGCAACGGTCATTCCGTCAGGAAAAGGAGACCCGCCGACATGAAATATAAAGCATTCATAAGTTATCGTCACAGAGATATCGATGAAGTCGTTGCAAAACACGTACAGAAGATCATAGAAAGATACCGTGTTCCCAAAAAACTCGCAAAGGCCATAGGAAAATCGCATGTGGGAAAAGTCTTCCGTGACAGCGATGAGCTCCAGGCGGCAAGCAACCTTTCGGAAATAATAAGAAGCGCCATAGAAGAATCCGAGTGGCTCATTATCATATGTACAAAGAGGTACAAGGAATCCGTCTGGTGTATGGAAGAGGTCGAGCACTTTGTCGAACTGAACGGACGTGAGAAGGTTCTGGTAATACTGGTGGAAGGTGAGCCGAACGAATCATTCCCCTCGATCCTCACCGAGATCGTAGTTGACGGAGCGGTCAGACATATCGAACCTCTGGCCGTTGATATAAGAGGCAATTCGGAACGCGAGATCATCAAAAACCTGAACAATGAACAGTTCCGCTTTCTCTCGTCGATCCTGGAGGTTGACTATGATGACCTGAAGAATCGACAGAGAGAACGCCGTATCAGAAGGATAGCGACCGCCGCGACCGCTGCTTTTGCGATCCTGGCTGTTATATTGGGACTCATCATCAAGAACAACATAGAACTGTACAATTCCAATCAGGAGACACTCCGGGGGGAATCGTATTTCCTGTCCGAGTATGCCGATGCAGCCTTCGCTGAAGGTGACCGTGATACAGCGATCAAGCTGGCACTTACTGCGCTTCCGGCCGATCTTGAAAAACCCGACCGCCCCTTTGTTTCAAGGGCATTGAGATCACTGACGGGCGCAACGGGAGTTTATGATTATACGGCAGGTTATCACGAAAGCTTTTCAAGATATACCGATAATAAAGTCTGGTATTCATTTACCACTTACAGCAATGACGGATCCACCCTGCTGACAGAAACATACATTCAGATCGGCGAGATCGGATACGACTGTGAATTCGAGGTTATACGTGTTTCTGACGGCAAGACCCTGTTCAAGGGAAAAGAACCGCCCACCTCCCTTGATACGATCGAACTTATGAACAACAATCCCTGTACCAGAGCTGTTCTGTCCCGGGATGGCAATAGGCTCTACTATCTGACGGAAGAGTCTGTATTGACCTGTGTTGATGTCTCAAGCAAAGCCGTGGTCTTTTCCATAGACGATGCAGCAGCCGAAGAGATGAAGATGGATCCTCTGGCGGCTGCCGGACATACGGCCATCGTTACAATGAATTACTGGGAGAACAAGTTATATGGCTATGATCTTGACGGAAATGAGACGTTTTCCACTGATTTTCCCAAAGATTACTGGTGTATATTGCAGAGCATCGATCATAAGTCGGGCCGGATACTTGTCATAACAAGAGATGACCCGGAAAAGGTAGAAGATCCGTGCGAAAGGTTCACCGTGATAGATCCCCTTACCGGCAGTAAGACAAGCTACGAACCCAAAAACACCATAAAGGACCTTTACTTTACCGGAAAAGATCTTGTAACCTACCTGATATATGACGCAAGTGACAGCCAGTGGCATATCGAACAATATGATCTTTCGACTAAAACGGTAAAATATCTGTGTGATGCACCTGTCCTTTCCAAGCACCTTGTCCTGACCGGGGATGGAGAAAAATGCTGTTACTTCCTGGAGGATACCATCTACGAGATCGACTGCACAAAGGGCCAAGACCCGCTGTGGGAATATAAAGCAGCTTCAAATATCAACACCCTGTATGCCGGCGGCGGGTTCCTTGTCGCAGGTACGGATAACGGAACGGTATATGTATTTGAAGAAGACGGAAAGAAGCAGCTGAAAACACCGGCTGGTAACGGCAAACCGGTATATGTCGGCGGAGTATCACAAACATCATATACAACAATAGGTGACAAAGGACAGAGCATCCATGTCTTTAATGTTCATGGTGATGACTACTATAAGGATATCCCAAAGGGCTCGACCGCAGATATCGGGGGCGGTATCGAAAAGGATGGCTGGGGGGCAATGCCCACGGGATGCAACCGTTTTATTTTCGGTTTAAAATCCGGAGAAGATACCTGGCTGGCCGAATATGACACAGATACACTGGAGAAGATCTGCGATGGTGAATTACGTAAGATCACTGATGATATGCAGACATTTTTATACTATGATCAGATATCACCTGATACTATTGTTATCAACACGGATAAGTACACCTATTTTCTTGATGCCTCTTCCATGAAGGAAACCTACAGATCGGACAAATCCAATTCGTTCGTATACTACCGGGAGGATGGAGGGCTCATATATGATAACATCATGAACGCTCTTTCCGAAGACGGGTCCACATTCATTCCCCAAGATGTTACGCTTCGGGTTGTCGATCCGACGACAGGAAAGGTCATCGAAGAGAGAAACCTCCCTGACGGAGTATATAAAGCGCTACCCATCGGTGATCATATGGCACTTGAAACCGAAGAAGGTATAAGGATAGAAAATGCAGAAGGCGTCGCGGAAGCGTCCTTTGAAGAAGGCTTTCTGTGCTGTATCAACGAAAAAAGAGGCCTGCTGCTTTTTGAAACCGCGGCCGGTGTCTGGCGCATCTACGATATCAATAAAGGAGAGATCGTATTTGAAGAGCCGGCCGGAGATAACCCTTATCTGGGATTTTTCGGCAACAACAGGTATATGCTCAAGGATTACGAAGCAATATATGACATGGATACATGGGAAAAGATCCAGACCCTTAAGAAGGAAGACGGTCAGATCCTGTTTGCACAGACCACAGATGAGAGCCCCTACATTATCCTCAACTGCACTCTTAACGGCAAGACCATCGGATGTATATACGAAAAAGGCCGGAATGCCGAGATGATGGGCGTCATAGAGAACTTCGTGACCATGACACCCGACGGTGAGATCGTTGTTTTTGATGATGATCATACCCTGTACAAAATACCTGTCCTTTCCGCACAGGAGATCAAGAAGAAGGCCGAGCAGATGGTAGATGATCCGGCCCTTTCACCTGAGCAGAAGGAAAAATACCATATATTCAGATAAGGGAGCATACGACCTTTACATTGTCTTTATCCATCTGTTTATAATCTATATTCTTTCCTGTGATCCTGTTCTCATCATCCGAGAGAGTATCAAGATCATCCCAGGGAATGAGACATGCGTGTTTCATGGCACCCGCGTTCTTGGAAATGCGCATGCTTCCTTTCCCCGTCTCCTCTTTTTCTTTTAAGAAGATGGCAGCACGTTCATTCCACTCCTCCTTATCCATACATGAATATCCCATGGAATAATGGAAAGCGCACCAGCGCAAATGCTCCGTGATACCGAGATTTTCCATTGTCTCGTCATCTATCGTATCGGAACCGGCAAGATGCAACCTCGTAAGAAGGGCTCTTAAATAATCCGCGCTGGCCCTGCAGCTCATCCTGCTGAAATAATCACACGAGTTCCACTGGTCTTTGGCCGGTGTATCCTCACCGCAGTAATAATGGTTGATGGCCACGGCAAGATCGTCCATCAGGCCACCGTACATCACATCAGCATCGCAAAGCTTTGATCTTATGATCTTGCCTTCGGCTGTGTACTTCGTGACCACACTGTCGCAGCACTGGTAAACAGGGATGGGACTGCCACATTTTCTCGACAGCAGTTCAAGTATCTCCGCTGCTATCTCACGTCCTGTTTTTTTGTTCCCTATGGAAACTACTATATATTTAAGGGTGGCGGCATGCTCCTCGATATAGGTGCAAAGCTGCCTGCTCCTGCCTCCGTGGGGCTCGATGGTGATGTCATAGGTGTCCAGCATATCGGCATAGCGTGACCTGTAAAAGCCGTCATTTTCCTGTCCGCCGGGATCGAAAACGGTAACATGCAGTAAAGAAGCAGCGAACTGTCCGTTTGCAACTACTTTTCTCAATACTTCTTTTCCCATGGGGCCGAAACCGATGAGAAGCACGTCGATATCCCCGGAAGCTTTTGCATGCTCATCAAATGATACGACATCGCATATGGGGTATTTCAGGAGCAGAAGCCTCGCCGTGATCTCCGATCTGTCATATGCATTTACCTGCCCGTAGCCGTAATGGTCCTTTGATGACTGCAGGATCGCACCTTCTTTTTCCGCATATCCGAGTATCGTAAGAGATGTCCTTTGCGGATCTATACCACTTTCCTCCAGGACGGAACATAGGGAAAGCGCAAAGGTCAGATTATCTTCTTCATCATCTGATATGGAGTAGACATTGAAGTTCCTGCCGCTCTTTGTCAGTGACAGTTTTTTTACAAATTCAGCGGAAGGTTTTGTTGCCCAGGCATCATTAAGGAGGAGGCCGCCCATCTGATAGATGTTGTTCTCCTGCGCCGGTGTGGCATTTCCGATAAAGAGGACCATCCTGCGGCCTTCCTTTGCAAGCGTTCCTCCGAACGAGACGGTATCCGGGGTCACACCGTAGATAAGCTCGATATCCTTATACCGCATTATCATAAAACGCGCCCATCTTATAACGTTCTTTCCGAGAAGTATGATCGCAGCGCTCGCCATTGAATAATAAGCCAGGAAGTGTATGATCCAGAAGCATATCATCCATATGCTGTTTTCCGCATATTGTGGCGGAATGCTCTTTGACTCATTGGCACCGACATATATCCGCCCGACACTGATAAGTGTCTGAAGTATCGAAATAAAAAGGCTCGACGGGCCCGTAACCTTATCCATATATATCTGACTGTACTGGATCAGGCCGCCTACAGCGGAAATGACGAACATGGCCCCGACCATCTTTCCCTGGTGTTCTGGCTTGATCGCGGAGTATCTGAGTATAGCAAGGAATACAGCTGCTGCTATCAGTATCATTGTTATGAGCATATCGGTCCCCCTTTAAAAAATATCTTCATTCAAGATCTGCCATGCCGAATCGTCTTTTATCCTCTCAGCCTCATCCAGTTCCTCAAAGGGAACCAGAAGATGATGCCGGCGCATACCGTTGTTCCGGACGGGATCATACCTCCAGTTATACATAAGATAAAATCTCATCCACCGGTCATGTTCAAGCTTTCGGTATATATCCCTGAGGCCGGGATCCGCCGTTTCAAATATCCCGTATGCCTTCCGGCAGATCTCCTTCGTCAGCGTTCTTACATCATCTTCCGGCATCAGGAGCCTTACCTTTGTCAGAAGATGATCGGCAGCGGCCATGTTTGCCTGCCTGTGAAATTCTGACAGCTTCTCCCATACAGGAGCATCGCCTCCCGCCTTTTTCCTGTACAGTTCGTTGATGTTTACCGCCAGAGCGTTCCCGATCCCGCTATGCATAAGATCTTTGTTATATACGCATTTCGTCCTGTTCACAATCACAGAATCGGCCGCTTCGCTCCCGCTGTAAAATACATATATTGTACCCTCCGTCGGGAAGTATTTTCTGATCCTGTTCTTGACCGACAGGTTCCGGTTCATATCCTCATCACACAATATGATACGTGAAGCACCTGCAAGTAACTGCGTGTCCTCCTGCCACGGGTCGTCATGAAAGATCATCGCGTCCTCTGTCCGGTCACTTTCAAGACTTGCCATTATCTGATGGTGATCTTTGCAAAAATCCCCGTGATATCCGAAAATATGGTAGGTCAGGCCTCTTCCTTCGGGAAAGACATTGATGAGAAGACCTCTTTCAAGTATCCGGTCGACCGGACTGCCGCCTCCGATCACAAGGATATCTTTTTCGCTCTCCTTTACCGGATATGCCTGCCAGTAATATCTTGCAAGGAAGTCTCCTTCATCCAAAAGGGTTATATGCGGATCAAGCTCATCGGGTGTCTCATCCGTCCTGCAGATGATGCGGATGTTCGCAGCGGTTGTTATATGAAGGGCTGTCTCATAGTTTTGATGACCGTCCCCGTCTGTAAGAAGAACCGTACAGAGCTCATCACCAATATGCTTTTTTATGATGCTGTTTATGGGAGCCTTAATAAAAGCGATCCTTGAAAGATCCAGGGTATCGGACATATTATCGAGGACTTTTTCTCCGGTACAGATAAAAAATACATTAGATCCGTCACTTATAAGATCCTCCATAAAACACCGGGCTTCATCATTGAAGGATGAAAGGATCACCCATTTATCTTTCCTGTGCTTCCATATATGAAATCTCGGGGCAAGATCACCCGTCATCCACGAAAAGATCATGTTTATGAAAAGAACGAGCAGGCCTGTACTTGAGATCATAAAGATCATACCGATCACTTTTCCGACAGGCGATACGGGGGTCAGATCTCCGTAACCCACAGTCGTAAAGGTGACGAGCATGTACCAGAAGGCATCGCCGAGCGTGGAGATGCTGTACAGGGGTTCACCGTCCGCCGAAACTCCCATATGCACCTCGGCAGGGACCATGGCGATCATGAGAATGATATAAAACAGTACTATCGAGACTATGATGATCAGACGCTTTTTTTTCATACACTACTCCGTTTCTTTTTTCAGGATCGCCAGACCCTTGCGCACTCTTTCATATTCATCTATTATGACCGGATTCATCATCTTTGAGAATCTGTTGTTTTTTCTGTATTCAACGGTCTCCGAAAGCCTTGCCAGCAGAAATGCTCCTATGCCCCATGCCACAGACTTGAGCGAATGGATGAATATGTAATAGTTTTCATCATATGAAGATCCTCTCAGTCTGTCGAGGTTCTCATCCGCATACTGTTCGAACAGATCGGACCGCATCATGAATTCGTTAAAACTGGCTGCATTGTTTTCAAGGCCCAGCTTCAGATCTATTCCGTAGGGCATGAGCATGTCCTGCTTGTTCTCAATCTGTGCAAGCGACATTTCGTCTTCACCCTCGGTCTCAATGGAGATGAGCTTGTCGGGTATAAAAGAGTACACAGTTTCAATAAGCTTCTGTGAGCTCACCGGCTTGGCAAGAAAGCCAGCAAAGCCCTTCTGCAGCAGGGACGCCTCCACTCCGTTCATGATATCCGCGGTAAGGACCACGACAGGAGCATCAAAGTCCGGATACTCGCTCCGTATCCTCTCAAGTGTCTCCGCACCGTCCATCTTGGGCATGCGAAGATCCATCAGCACGAGATCATAATCTCTGATATCGATCATTTCAAGCGCTTCATAGCCGCTTTCAACCTCATCTAACTGTATAAGGGACGGTTCAAGGAATTCCTCAACAACTTTAAGATTAAATGTATTGTCATCCACCACGAGAACGCGTGCATCAGGAGCAACAAGCCGCTTCGTCACTCCGGTATCTTTGGAGGGTTCCGGTGCTTCCGTTATCCTTTGCATCTCCCCTCCGCAGACCTTCATCGGGAGCCTTACGGTAAATACCGAGCCTTCGCCCGGAGTACTCCGGCAGCTTATGGTGCCTTCCATGGCATCCACGAGCTCCTTTACTATCGCAAGACCCAGGCCGCTTCCGCTCGTTTCCCTGTATATATCCTGAACACCTCGTTCAAAGGGAGCGAATATGTTCTCAAGATGCTCGGGTGCGATACCGATACCCGTATCAGATACCTTGATGACAAGCTCCCCATCCCAGCTTACACTGAGGCTTACCTTTCCTTTTTTTGTGTATTTGACGGAATTGCTCAGGAGGTTATTGACGACCTTTCTTATCACGTCTTCATCACCCAGAAGGGTGGGCGGGACCGCGGGGTCCATCTCATATTCAAATTCAAGGCCTTCCTTCCGGTCCTTCACCTTGATGAGCCTTGCGATCTCGGAAAAAAGTGCCCTCGTATCCCACGGCTGTGAGAGCAGTTCCATCCTTCCGGCTTCGATCTTAGTAAGATCGAGCATGTCATCGATAAGCGACAGAAGTATCCTTCCGGAAACATTACTGTCATTCACCCATCCCCTGATCCTCGCGGATGAAGTGTTGTCGACGATCATCTCATTCATGGCCATCATCGTGTTAAGCGGAGTCCTGATGTCATGGCTCATCTTGGCCAGGAAATCGCTCTTTGCCCGGTTGGCTTCCTCGGCAGCAAGTCTCGCCTTCTCGAGTTCCTTCTCTTTTTTCCTGTATGCCCTCATCTGCAGATACATGGTGATGGAAAGACTTACTGAAACGATCAGGACATCGACCCAGACATCGGCAAATACAGCTTTTTCGTTGTATATCAGCGATACTGATTCCGGGTTGTAATGTGCCCACATCAATATGATGGAATACCATACAAGTTCAAGAGAAACAAAGATCGTCGTAATGAACCCGTCGAGCATAAACGCCGTGAACACAGTCGCGAATATGAAAAAGCAGGGCATTCCGCTATGGTAACCGCCCCCGGTAAAGAACAGAAAAGAGAACAGACCTATGAATATGACGATTACGGTCAATATCATCGAGCCCCTGTACCGCCCGGTCTTTCTCGTAAATACAAGCAGGGTGGCCGAAAAGAGTGCTCCGAGCATATTCCAGTAAAAGCTTTGTAAACCGCCCTCCACGAGCACACTTACGATACCTGTGATCACGCAGACGATGAAACCGCACTTTGCCAGGATATCAAACACCTTGGCCTGCAGATTCCCGCCCTTGGGAAAAATAAAATCAAATTTCTTCAAGATCCTTTTCTTATCAACTTCCATATATATCCTCTTGCGAACAACAAAGCTGTTTCCGGCACAATCTCACATTAATGATACAACAAACATCACCATTATAATACATACCAAAAGTATAATTTAATCTTTACTGTTTTTTCACCAAAAGCCACCCGGACACAGGGTTGCTTTACATGCTCTCCCGCTATATAATCTATTGCCGGAATATACTGATCCAATGAACCCTTTGCCTTGCCGGCTTATCTATAATGCTATACATATTCAATTCCGTTCAATATGTTTTCCGTCATGAACTCTCTACAATTGAAAAATCCCCCGGACCTGAGATCCGGGGTGAATGGGAGATTTGAAAAAGTATCTGTTCTTAATAAGGCATACCTTAAACCGCTGTCTAACAGGGAGGATCGCATGTTGCAAAAGGCCCTGCCTCTGTAACAGTCCAGCCATCAGTCCAGCCACCGTTAACGTTCTTGAATTGTCCGAAATTTATCTTTTTCATCATGGAAATCACCTTCTTTCTTGATCACTTATCTGCCTTATGTCCGGCAGTTGTTATCCTTTTGATGATCTGATGATACCATCCCATATGTCACAGAAATATCCCACGATCGAACCCGCCTGTAGTTATTACAACAAAGGACTTGAAACACTGCTATCATCAATGTTTCAAGTCCTTTTTTATTAGCATGTGTGAAAGGATCCAAAGGATTTTCGCACATTACAAACACAGAAAATACTGGCGTCTGAAGAACATCTAAACAAATTTAACCAGATAGTTATATAAGCACCAAATCCGGTATGAATCTGAAATCCGAGACATTAGCCGTATATAATGGGATATTATATTCCAATGCTGTCGCAGCAATCAGTGCATCCGGAATAAGCAATCCATGACTCTTTGAATACGTTTCAATAAGTTTAGATGCTTTTATTGATACCGCAGCTGATAGTTCCACTATCTCAAAATCTGCAAATGCCTTCTTGATCGTATTTATCTCACGCTTATTAAATGCACCAACCATAAGTTCCATATAGGTTATGGAAGACATACCAAGTCCGTCGGTGCGATCCTTTGAAAGAGTATTCTTTATTTCTTCTTTTCCACGAAGATAATCGATTAAAATACAGGTATCACACAGATATTTCATTAATTGTTACGCCCCCATGCCTTCTTTCTGATCGTTTCCAGATCTATATCACGGTCACGCCACAATCCGAATGCCTTTTCAAATGCAGTAGAATCTGATCTCACCTTGGGCTGCTCCTGTATTTGTAATGTCTGTGCTATCTGCTCTAAAAGCCTTACTCTGTCGGAAAAAGAAAGAAGATTGATCTGATCAGTCAGTTCTTTATATGCTAAAGGTGACATTGTCTTTCCTCCTTCATTCTATGATTCATTTTATAACACTTCATATTCATTATAAATTAGCAGTGGGGAATTGCAAGGACTCATTCCGCGTATTTTCTATACAGCTGATCTTTGCAGTAAAAAAGAGCTCGAAACGCTGCTATCATCAATGTTTCAAGCCCTTTGTAACTACCGTGTGTGAAAGGATCCGAAGGATTTTCGCACATCACAAACACCGCAATTATGGGCGTTTGAAGAACATATAAACATATTTAAACACTACTTGTCTTTAGAAACCTTTCTCTGCCAATCATCTACAATCCTTATAGCCTTGGCAATCGTGTCCCTTCTGATAATTGTCCGGGGATAATAACGGGAAACCGCTTCCCAGGAAGTATACATTGCGGCATTTTGTCTGATGATATCCGGCACATCTATACCTTCAACATCCGCCGCAAGGATCAGTTTGCTTATATCATGTCCCCAAGGCTCCGTACCCGTCTTAAGTCCAATGCAATATTTGATCGTCTTTTCTATAGACTGCTGAACAAAATAGGCTGCCTGATGTTTCTGGTACTTGTCCTTACTGTTGACAAGACCCTTGGCAGTCTTAAGATCCGCTTTTGCTATTGCAAATAATGTACTATTATCCATTATCTACACCTTATAAATAATCTTCCCCTTATTCATTATCTCGGAAGCGATCATCTCCGAATCCCTGTTTTTGCTGATCTCATCATAGGATCTGTAATAGAGAAAATCATACTCCTGATCCATATTGTATTTGTATACATATGTCGTGAAAT
This sequence comes from Lachnospiraceae bacterium, assembly GCA_024693225.1. Classification (GTDB taxonomy): domain Bacteria; phylum Bacillota; class Clostridia; order Lachnospirales; family Lachnospiraceae; genus UBA2868. The sequence continues at coordinate 1,351 of JAILLI010000140.1, read as the reverse complement.
CGTGGAAAGACTTTAATTTGCAAAGTTTCGATATCGGATACTTACTGACTACTGCAATATCAATATCGGACTTCTCATTACACCTGTCTTCAAGAGCAGACCCGTAAAGAATAAGCATATCTATTTTTTTACATAATGAAGCCGCCTTGATAACGTTCAGGATTTCATCACGCTTAACGTCAGCAACACGAACCGCTTCTCCATGATTTGTTTTAATATCGACAAGTCTGCACATACGCTCAAACCTTATTCTGCTATATTGTCTAGTATCAATGATATTTTAACACAAAAAAGCCCGAAACGCCACTAAACATGGCATTTCGGGTTACCGTGTGTGAAAGGATTCGAATCTTTTTCACGTTTAGCAAATACAGTAAAATCAAGCATTTCAGGGTGTCTATTCAAAAATGAACACAAAATGAACAATCAAATGGCTTTCGGTCTTTCTATTATATCCGAAATATCCGAAATACCCTCGCTTCAAATACATTATATAGAGGAGGTCGAATGATCACCGCATATCATTTCAATTACCTCTTTTCTGGAGTGTTATTTTTCTTTAATACGACTTATAACTATACTAACAATAGGAGCCACCATAAATTCTCCTTGAGGTGTATTCTCACTTGGACCGTAGTATTTTGCTATACTTATCGTGACATCTTTTGTTGTCCATTTCACACCTTCTTGATTTAAGAGTTCTCCAAGTTCGCCATCAAAAGGTAAATACGGTGTGCCTTTTCCAAACTTCTTTGTATAAATATTCACTAGGTTTTCAAATTCACCGTCAGCAGTACCGCATAGAGCCTTATACATCTCGTCATTTGTATACGACCACCCATCCAATACGATTAGAGATTGGGACGACTTAGAGTATATGTGTTTGTCACCATCTAACTCTATCCTAACTGTGCTTCCGCTCCAAATGGTATCTTGATTTTCGATAGTTATTGTTGCCCAATTATCCTCGCCATACTGAATCTCTGTATTTTCGTCGATATTATAATCCTTACCGGGAATAATAGCATCCTTGTTCTTTTTATAAAAATTTGTTTCAATATCGCATTCCTCATTGATTTTCCCGTATCTATCTAGGAAGTAATCAAATTTATTGGAACTCTTTCCAAATATGAAAACGCAAATAATGAGAAGAACAATTACTAACCCGGCTGTTAAGAAACTATTTCGGTATTTATTCTTAGTAAAGAAGTTTTTTGCATCTTTATCATCAACAGCTGGTTTAACATCTGATGAATGATTTTGATCGGTTTCTTTTGCTTCCTCTTGTCGCAATTTTGCTCCACAGTCAGAACAAAAATCCGCATCGTCGGGTAATTCTTTTCCACACTTA
>JAILLI010000074.1 GCA_024693225.1 Lachnospiraceae bacterium | reverse complement strand
GGGCTTCGAAACAATGAGTTACCTACCCGGAGGAGTAAGGATGATCATAAGGGCAGCAGAAAAATCGGAATACGACAGGGTAAGGCTGTTTTACTATTCCCTCATAGATGAGATGGCAAAGCTTCCGTACGGGGCCGGATGGATAAAAGATGTGTACCCGTCGCGCGAGATGATAAAAACCTGCGTGGAAGCAGGAGAGTATTACATCGCTGAAGAGAGTGGATCCATTTGCGGGGCGATGGTTGTCAATCACAGCTATAATGAAAGCTACAGGGAGTTCGACTGGCCGACAAAAGCCGAAGATCACGAGATTACCGTGATACATGCGTTGGGAGTGCATCCGAAATTTATGGGAAAGGGGATCGCAACGCAGATGGTACGCTTTGTCGTAAACAAGGCCAAAGAAGAGGGGCAAAAAGTAATAAGACTTGATGTGCTAAAGGGTAATCTTCCTGCTGAAAAACTGTATTCGGGACTGGGTTTTAAGTATCTTCACACCCTGAAGATGTACTATGAGGATACGGGATGGACGGATTATGAACTTTATGAATACCCCTTGTAATAAAAGGACAGCCCGTCTAAATAATATCTATCTGGCATGTCTTCATGGCTTCGATGGCTGTCTTGTGACTGTCAGGCGTAACGCAGGCACAAAGTCTTTCAATAACCTGTATATTGGACTCGTGTGATGCAGCTTTTGCAAGCAGGGCGTTACTTATGACGCATATCCCGGTGCAGACCCCGCAGAACTTTATCGTATCGAATCCGCCGTTTCTGATGTACTCTTGCAAATCAAGACTTCCGAATGTCGGTTTGTCGATGACGGTCACATCCTTACCGGCAGCTGCATCTAAAAGTTCTTTTCGTATCTGCCAGCCGTCGGTATCTTTTATGCAGTGTTTGACAGGGAGTTTCTTTCCTTCAAGAGTACTTAAGTAATCCTTTCCATGGGTATCCCTTGTAAAAACAATGGGCCCGTCCCAGCTGCTGATATAATGTGCCATGTCCGATATGAGACTTTCAGCCTCTTTGGTGCCAAGAGATCCGTCGATAAAATCATTCTGCATATCTACAACAACCAGTAATTCTTTTTTCATTTCTTTCTCCTTTTAATCTCCGTTTCGTTAATCAGTCTTAACAAAAAGCTCGAGTTTTGCGATAAGATCCTCAAGGATATATCTGCTGTCAACGTCGGTATATTGACGGATCAGTCTACCTTTTGGATTTTCTACTGAGGAGGTATCGTCAGCAACAGTCGGGGCTTTAATCATCTTAAAATGTCCGCACCCGGGATTTATGGCTATCGCTATGGCAGGAGAGTCTCCGAGCGACCAGCTCTCTCCCTGGGTCCAGCCTGCTCCCTCCGAGTTGTTATATGTCATCAGATTCTCATACAGGTGCCTGCCGATCTCTCCTAGAGGGCTGATCCGCCGTTTGATCTCAGCGATTCCTATGGTTATCGTTGTATATACCTGTGACGGTACGAGCCACAGATCGATACCGCTTTTAAGGACGTAATTGGCGGCTTCTATGTCATTTCCTGCATTAAACTCCCGAAACGGGGCAGTACACGGGGCTTCTCCGTGGGTTCCTATCCATATGACGGTTGCTTTTCCTGTGATGTCAGGGCATGATTTTACAGCCATGGCAACATTTGTTATCGCACCCTGACAGAGGATAAAAAGAGGGTATGGACTGTCTGTAAGCGCTTCTTTGATAATAAAATCCACGCCTTCGGATACATAGGTATCTTCCGACAAAGGTCCGGTCTGACCCATGAATGCGGGAAAATCAACAGCCATCGCCTGCTTTATGGTTAAGATCTCATTGTAGCTGTCCTCCATGGAGTGAGCAACGTTAAAGTGCTCGGCAACAACTCCCTTTACGATAAGCTTCGGAGAGAGCAGTGCATGGACGATCGCAAAAGGATCATCTGCCTCGCAGGCCGCATCCGTGTTAACGATCACTCGTATCTTTTTGTAATCCGGTATATCAAATCCGATTTCACTCATATCCTGTACCCGTCATTTCTGCACTCGATACATACCACTACGTTCAATGTCGGGATAATAGCAAGAAGGCCTACTTCAATTTCAATGACGAGAGTTGATAATTCACCGCCAACAAGGTTTGCAATGATCTGATAACAGCGTAAAAGCAGAAGTACCATCACGATCAACTGATTGAGGTATACCCTTCTGGTGATATGGTACTCTGAATGTGAAAGCAGAAAGTGGTTTATAAAGAGAAAAAATATTAATACTAAACTGGTGATCACCTGCCACATGTCCCTGCTCGGAATGTCTGCCTGGATCATTTCCGTTAGAACATTCACATTACCGATAACACTGACCATAAGCAAAGCCCCGATCATGCCCTGTATAACATTCTTTTCCTTTTTGAACTCGGCAGCGCAGAGTGTGATCAGACATATCACATACATTATATTGATCAGAAAAGCGCGGTAATCGGTGGCGATATAATTAAATACTGCGTTTATTATCCACAAAATACTGCCTGCTATAGCTGACCCCATCAGCATGGAATCTTTCTCAAAACCTTTTTTGAATGATTGCTGCATATCGATTCTCCTTTTGCTTAGATAAAGATTGTTCGTAAAGGGTTGGAACATAAATTAAAAATTACAAAATCATTATAGTACGGACAGGGCAGGACATACAAACGGAATCATCTATACCAAGAACTATCTGAGATACATCCTCAACGATAGTCGTCTCTTCGCGTATCGAATCTGCCATCTGCGCGATATGAGAGTGCACGTTTTCTGTTTTTTCGACAACATTCTTCATTTCTTCAACCGCCACATTTACTATACGACATCCTTCTTCAACTGCTTCAACGGTGCCGCGTATAAGATTTTCCGAATCGGATACTGCCTGAGCTGTCTGAGCTGCAAGATCCTGCACATTATCGGCAACGACCGCAAACCCTTTTCCTGCCTCACCGGCACGGGCCGCTTCGATAGAGGCGTTCAGTGCAAGGAGGTTTGTCTGGGCTGCAATAGAACTGATGGTGTTTATTATCTCAACGATCTTGTTTGATCTTTCAGAGATTGCCGCCATTGCCTCAAACAGTGATTCAAGCTGACTGTAGCTGGTCTTGAGGGCAGTTGTCGTATCTTCGGAAAGCTTCATGGATTCCTCTACGTTCTCGAGGTTTTCGCCGAACTTCTGCCTTACAGATGCTATACCCTCGTGAATGCCGTTTATCCTTGTATTGACATTAGACACGTTCGTGGAAAGGTCGGTAGCTTCACCGGATACGTTTCTGGCATGCTCATGAACGCTGTCTGCAGAACGAAGTATCGTCTGCATGGATGTATTAAGGGATTCGGAGATCTTATTGATAGAAGTCTTAAGCTCCTCGAAATCTCCGATATAGTCCATCGAGACCTGGGCGGTTAAGTCTCCGTTGCTTATTGCTTCAAGTTTTTCAGCAACGTCAGAAATATAACTTCTGATGGATGCGTTTGATTTTTCTATCGCAAGACAAAGATCACCTATTTCATCGTCGGAATTGTACTGCGGCTTGTAATCAAGCTGTCCTTTAGACATATTGTCGGCAACATCCACAAGCTCCTTCAGAGGATCGAGCAGGGGATAGAGCCTGGTCTTTACCATAGTCCTGACTACGAAGTATATGGCAAGAACAAGTATGATACATGCCAAGGTAAAGAGGATGACTCCCTGATAGTAGTGCAGACCTTTATCAACGACTATCGCGGTAACGCCTGTCCCGTTTATTACCTGACCGGTGTAGACTCTGAACAGTCCGGCATAATCATTGCCAACCTTTTTAACAAGAGTTGCGGAGCCGACAACTGCATCCGGAATACCTGCGGCCTTATAATTCGTAAGTTTTTCGTTTCCTGCAGCATCAACCGCAGGAGCAAATTCCTCGTTCTTATGAGCCATAACCGTTCCGTCACTGTCCACAAGGATAACGTATTTGCTGTCATCTTTATCAAATGTTGAAGCTGCGACCGCCTGTGCATCATCTGTAAAGATATCCGCAGCAAGAACACCGACGATCGAACCATTTTCATGAATTGGTACAGACATGGTAATAACAACTCTTCCGGTTTCCGCATCAACCGCAGTTCTTGAAAAAGAACATCTTGATCTTCTCATGCGTTGCCATGAATGCTTTCTTGTTAATCCGAAATACATCATGGAGATCAAGCGTTTTACCGTTACTCTCTCAAATGGAATAATTCTCCCTATCCCCGAAAAAAAATACACTGCCTTAAAAAAGACAGTGTCAGACTGTAGACAAAGTCAGGGGCCTAGCCCCTGATTTTTCTTTTCTAAAACACGCTCAAACCCGCATAAACACTGGATTTTACAGCGATTCTGTGGTATAATTTCTGTATCATTTCAGTGAGGGGTTTGGGGCTATGATGACACAGAATTCCGATAAAAAAAGAGAACAGATCCAGATGTTCTGCATGGATGACCTCGTTCCGAAAGACCACCTGTTGCGACTTATCGACAGAGCAATAGACTGGTCTTTTATTTATGACCTGGTTGAAGAAAAATACTGTGCTGACAACGGGCGTCCTAGCATCGATCCGGTCGTTTTGATCAAGATACCACTCATACAGTATCTGTACGGAATAAAGAGTATGAGGCAGACGATCAAAGAAATTGAGGTAAATGTTGCGTACCGCTGGTTCCTTGGCCTGGAGATGTATGATCCGGTCCCTCATTTTTCAACATTCGGCAAGAATTATACCAGGAGATTCAAAGATACTGATCTGTTCGAGCAGATATTTGCCAAGATACTTGAAGACTGTTATAAGTGGGATTTTGTAGATCCTTCAGAGGTATTCGTGGATGCCACACACATAAAGGCCCGTGCAAACAGCAGCAAGATGCGCAAACGCATCGCCAAACAGGAGGCCCTGTTTTACGAAGATATGCTGAAAAAGGAAATCAATCGCGACAGGGCTGAGCACAATAAAAAGCCGCTGAAATATCATGATGATAATGACGATGACAATCCACCGCCGGATGGACCATCCGGCGGAAAGGAGATCAAGGAAAGTACAAGCGATCCCGAAAGCGGATGGTTTCACAAAGGCGAGCACAAACAGGTCTTTGCGTACTCAGTAGAAACAGCCTGTGATAAGAACGGATGGGTGCTGGGATATACAGTGAGTCCGGGGAACATGCATGACAGCCGTACATTCAAAGGCCTGTATGACAAGATAAAAGACATCGGGATAGAAACGCTGATTGCGGATGCCGGATATAAAACACCGGCGATAGCAAAACTTCTGATAGATGACGGTATCCGGCCTTTGTTCCCATACAAAAGACCGATGACCAAGGATGGTTTCTTCAGAAAGTATGAGTATGTATACGACGAGTACTATGACTGTTACATATGTCCTAATGATCAGGTGCTGAAATACAGCACAACCAACAGGGATGGTTATCGGGAATACAAAAGCTGCAAACAAATATGTGCCGGCTGTCAATACCTAAGTCAATGCACCGACAGCAGAGATCATCAGAAACTCATAACCAGGCATGTGTGGGAAGACTATATGGAGCAGTGTGAAGAGATCAGACACACGACCGGAATGAGTGAATTGTATAAGCTCCGAAGAGAAACAATTGAACGGTTATTCGGAACCGCAAAAGAGAACCACGGTTTCAGGTACACACAGATGTACGGAAAAGCACGAATGGAAATGAAGGTCGGGCTGACTTACGCATGCCTAAATCTGAAAAAATTAGCAAAGATGCTCCAAAGGAAGGGGATAATAGGACCTTCATATGACCGATTATCCGGTTGCCTGATGGCCGCATAACAGAACAAACCTTCAAAACAGAAAAACGGGAGCAGAACTCGAAGTTCCGCTCCGCTTTGTCTACAGTCTGACACGGGGGAAATCCCCCGTGTTTTTTATCATACAGGAGCATGTAGTGTATAATAATGAACGGAGGAGGTTTTTAGCATGGATAATAATAACAATAATGAAAAGCAGGATAACAAAAGGAAACTCGGAAAAGCGCTCAGTATGGAAGATCTTGAGAAAGTTACAGGCGGCGGACGCACGGAAGAATCATGGAAAGATCCCTCGCAGGATGATTGGTATACTGAAGATGGAAACGGCTGGACGATCTCACCCATCTGACCGATATTGTCTGTAATCCCGGAGAAGGAGGAAATAACTTCCGTAGTCAGAAACAGTAGATAGATCCTCCGAAACCTCAACGATCTTTGTTAATGAAAAACTGTAGTGATTCAGCTATTTCAGCACATCCGAAAACTTCTTTATGATACGGCTTTTTGAGGGGGCGGCGGCCATTATCGCTTCCCTGTCCATCTGTGTCCAGTCAACGAGGGCGAAGTCTGCTCCGGCATTTTTGGCGCATAAGGCATCCGCGATCGCATCACCTATGTAGATGACCCGGCTCATGTCGGTGATGCCCAGCTTACCTGCCGCAATGAGGAGGGGCTCGGGCTCCGGCTTATGCTTTGCCGTATCTTCCTTGCATATGCCGACATCGAAGAAATCGTCAAGCTTTTTGAGACGGAGGGTTACACCGGCGGAAACGATACGTTTGCTGGTGACAAAGCCCTGGGGTATGCCGGCTCTCTTTATCTTCTCCAACTCGTCCATGACACCATCAAAAAGATCTATGGTATCCTCTTCGAGGAGCTTTTCGTTGACGGCAAGGTAAGAGGCAAGGAGTGCTTTAGCCGTATCGTCATCATGCATTTCGAAGGTTTCGCCGAGAGGACGGCCTATGTAGCTCTTCAGGTCGTCATCGGTACGGTCGCAGCTGCCGAGCACTTCCCGATAGGCGTGTTTGAAACATTTCATGATAAGTGGGATCGAATCCCAGATAGTCCCGTCAAGATCGTACAGGATAAGTTCATATCTGCTCATGGAAGATATTGTGCCACAGGCAGTCATCATTTGGCAACAGGTTTGATACATGATGTCTCAAACTTTTTGTGGTAAATCCTTGCATTATTTTGTATAATTAAACATACGTAAAATTATGCGTTGGGAGGAAAAATGCATCAGTTCAGCGAGAACCTGTTTCAAAATGCGATAGACCTTAATGAGACCATCGTCTTCGAATATAATGCGATCGACGATGTCATTACGTTCTCCGAAAATATCAAGAAGTACATCCCCATTCCCATAAGGATCTCTGCTTTCGTGGAGAAGATGGGATATCTGGGTAAAGTCTATGACGGCGATATAGAAAAAGCCATCTCATTTTTCACCTTTAATGAAAATCCGGACAAGGTGCGTATGGAATACATACGTATGCTTGATTTTGCGGGTGAGTACTGCTGGTACCAGCTCAAGGGCCGCATAGAGACCAATGAGAACGACAGGATCACCAGCATCTACGGGACCCTGGCCTATGTCGATGATGAGACCAAGCATCAGGATGAGGAGAGGTCCCTGTCGCGTGACCAGCTTACCAAGCTGCTGACTCCCGAGGCATTTAACAGCGAGGTCGAAAGATATCTCGAGGAAATGCCCGGTGACGTTATACCCAACCTCATGATCGTCGATCTGGACGATTTTGAATCCTGGAAGGAGCATTACAACGATGTCAATGCCGATGGTGCCCTGATAGAGATCGGAAGGATATTAAAGAGGGCTTTCCGCGGATCCGATGTCATAGGCCGCATCGATGTGGACAGGTTCGGGATCCTGATGAAGGGAGTAAGGGCATCCAACATACTGCTTGAGCGTGCTGCCTATATCAGACAGACGGTCAAGGATGTATGGAGCGACTTTTCAAATAACGGATTCCTGACGGTCAGCATAGGCATAGCAGCCATGCACGGTAAGGAGGCAACTCTTGACAGGCTCCATGCCCGGGCCCTTTCGGCACTTAACGATGCCAAATTAAACGGCAAGGACAATTACGTACTCTACACCAGCGACATGGAGAGGATGGATACATCAGTCAATCCCATCCTTTCGACCCGTGAGATGGAGATGATCAGGAACATCCTTGATCCCATGAGCTCCTGGGCCTATGCGGTTGATGACAATTACCAGCTCCTCTACCGCAATGAGGTTCTTGAGAACAGGCTGGGCAACAGATGCGACGGTATGTGCTATGCCCAGATAAAGGGTTATGCCGAGCCCTGTAACGACTGCCCCATACTGAGGATGGACAGCTCACAGACCTCATTTGACGGTAATGTGTATTCACCGTCCCTGCGGTCCACCATTCCCATGAGAGCCAACCGCATAAAGATGCGAAACGGCAAGAGCGTTTATCTGATCGCTTCCGTCAAGGAGGATATAGACAATCAGGTAGCCGCCATGACGGAGAGCGAGAACCGGACCAAGGATTCTCTTGTCCGGATGATGGATGTGATCTGGGATATCAATCTTTCGAAGAATACCTGTGTCCGTCTCAAAGAGCAGAACATCAGGAGCTTTATAGATGAGAGGATAAGCAATTACAGGAAGCTTTGCGGTTCTTTTTCGGAGAATGTAGTCCATCCGGAGGACCGGGCAAAGTTCCTTGAGGCAACGGACCACCGCATGATCAAACAGAAGGCCCTTGCCGGCAACAGGACCATCTGTACGGAACTGAGACTGTCGGGGATAGGGGGAGAATATGTATGGTACGGCATGTATACGGTCGTACTCTACGATCCCGAAGCTTCAGGAGAGGGAGATGAACGCACCCAGGAGCGGGTCATGATCGTCTGCCTCAACCTGAATGAGTACAAAAAGCGGAGCCTTGAAGCGGTCGAGAGCAAGATCAAGTATGAGATCATGCATGAGAAGTCCAGTATCCTTAAGGATATGGCCCTCAATTATGAAAGATACGAGAATGTAAATGACATGATCGGCATCCTGGTCTATGAATACACGGTTGCCGACAGCAGTTATTACCTGTGCTCCAATTTTGAAGATGTATTTGAGATAGACCGCGAAGCCCTTTCGGACGAATGGTCGCTGATATCCTCCCTTAAGATACATGATGATGACCGGGAGATGTTCGACAAGTTCATAGAGCAGGCCAAGTCATCCGCCATGATACAGAGGATCACCGTAAGGGTATACAACAGGTACGGGGTACCCATATGGTATACGATCGTCCTGCAGACCCTGCGCGGCCTCAACAATGTTCCGGTAAGATATCTGGGAACTTTACAGAATGTCAACACGGAGATGAAGATCAAGGCGGAGATGGAATACCGTGCGGATTACGATTCCATGACCGGCCTTTACAATTCCGAGACCTTCTACAGGAAGGCAGCGGAGATAATAAATGACAATCCGGATGACAGATTTGTCATCATATCCATAGACGTAGACAGGTTCCGTCTCATCAATGACAGGTACGGTATCGAGGCAGGCAACAGGACCTTAGAGACCGTCGGCAAGACCATCCGCGAGGTCTCACCAAAGGATTCGATCGCCAAGCGCTATCAGGGTGATGTATTTTCGGTCCTCCTCAAATACGAAACAGACCAGGATCTGGTCCAGTATATGTCAAAGCTTTCAACGGCGGTCAGGAGTGCCAGGGTCGTTCCCATGTCCTTATCCCTCACATACGGTATCTACAAGGTGGGTGACCGTGATATACCCATAAGACTCATGTGTGACCGGGCAAGAGCGGTCAAGAAGCAGGTCAAGGGGAATGCCCTGACCAATTATGCGGTATATGATGATGTCATAAGGCTGAAGCTGCGCGAGCAGGCCGAGATCGAGGAGGAGATGAACGCCGCACTCGCCAACAAAGAGTTTGTGATGTTCCTGCAGCCACAGATAGACTTAAAGACGGGAAAGCTGTGCGGAGCCGAGGCGCTCGTACGATGGAAGCATCCCATAAAAGGCATACTGGTCCCTGCTCAGTTCCTTGCCCTCTTTGAGAGCAACGGTTTTATAACCAAGATGGATATGTATATATGGGAGCTGGCCTGCAAGTATATCCGCGACCTTCAGGAACGGGGCATATATATGCCCATTTCCGTCAACATATCAAGAGTACACATAGGTAACACCAACCTTTCCGATCTGCTCATGGATCTTGTCAGAAAATACGGGATCGAGCCGAGATACCTGGAACTTGAGATTACTGAGAATCTCTTCATGGAAGACGTGGAAGAACTGTTTGCCGAGATGGGAGCCCTGAAAAAATGCGGCTTCAACATCATGATGGACGATTTCGGAAGCGGCTATTCATCCCTCAACATGCTCAGAAACGCACCGGTTGACACACTCAAGATAGACAGGTTCTTCCTTGACGAGATCATGTCGACCGACAGGGGCAAGATCATCGTCGAAGCATCCGTGCGGATGGCAAAGCAGCTGGGTCTTCAGGTCATAGCTGAAGGCGTGGAGACCAAGGACCAGCTTGATTTCCTGACATCCATAGACTGTGATGTCGTGCAGGGCTTCTACTATTCAAGACCCATACCGCCTGAGGAGTTTGAGCTGTTTATGGAGAAATACAGATGAAGTTTGTTAAGACCGAAGAGCTGAAGATCGGAATGAGACTTGCCAAGCCCATATACAACAATAAGGGCGTCCTGCTGTATGACCGCGGCTCCAAGCTTACCCAGCAGGGTATAGAAAGTGTGCGCAATTTCAAACTCATTGGTATATATATACTTGAGCCGGCTGAACCCCTTCCGCCGCAGACCGAGGAGGATGTGGAGTTCGAGAAGTTCCAGATGGTCAATGTCTTCTCTGTCCAGGAGGAACTGAAGTCCATCCTTGAAAAGGGAAAGAACAACAGGATATATAACCTGGCTGATAACATAGTCCGCCAGTTCGGACGGCTGGATCACAAGATCAATTTCCTGCAGAACCTTCGCAGCAAGGAGGATTTTGTATATAAGCATTCTCTGAATGTGGCCATACTCACGGCCATGATATGCCACAAGATGAATGTCAGAAAAGAGGATACGACAGAGGCTGTGGTAAGTGCCATCGTCCATGACATAGGCAAGCTCCGTGCCAATCCCGAGCTGCTCGTAAAGGGCGATATAACCGATGAAGAGACGGCTGAACTTCGCGCGGCGGAGTTTGGCGGCATAAGCCTGATAGAAGCGGCTTTTGCATCCTCACCCAACATAAAGCGTGTCGTGCTGCAGACCTACAAGAGGCTGGATGCCTATTACAAGGGTGAGGAG
>JAILLI010000066.1 GCA_024693225.1 Lachnospiraceae bacterium | reverse complement strand
GCCTTGGCCTTGTATATGTCTATGGGCATGAACTCGAACCCCCGGGCATACATCTCCTCCGCTATCTTGAGATCCCTTAAGGTGTTCTCATCCTTGACCTTGAGCTTAACGTTCTGATCCCCGTCCATCTTCCTGTATTTTGCAAGTTCATCCGCAAGGGCTCCCTTTCCCATGCACATAAGCTCATAGGAAAAAGCCGATGCCCTGATGGAAAAGTAAGCAGCGTAGTACTCAAGCGGATAATTTATCTTGTAGTAGGCAATACGCCATGCCATCATGACATAGGCTGCGGCATGGGCCTTGGGGAACATGTATTTTATCTTTTCACAGGACCAGACATACCAGTCCGGAACCCCGTGCTTTAGCATCTCCTCGCGCCAGCCGGTCCATTCCTTACATTTGCCCGATGCGACCTTGCCCTTCCTGACCTGCTCCATGATACTGAAAGCCAGCGAACTCTCAAGACCCGTATTTATCAGATAAGTCATGATATCGTCTCTGGTACAGATGGCGGTTGAAATGGTGGCTTTTCCTTCCTCTATCAGGGTCTGGGCATTTCCGAGCCAGACGTCGGTACCGTGGGAAAGGCCCGATATCCTGACCAGATCCGAAAAAGCTTCCGGCTTGGTATCGATCAGCATCTGTATGACAAAATCGGTTCCAAACTCCGGTATACCCAAACATCCCAGCTGACACCCCCCTATATCGTCAGGCTGTATCCCTAGTGCTTCGGTCGACCTGAAAAGGCTCATGACATCTTTGTCATCGAGGGCAACGGCTCTCGGATCCGTACCCGTAAGATCCTGCAGCATCCTTATCATGGTAGGATCATCGTGTCCGAGTATATCAAGCTTTAAGAGGTTATGGTCAATGGAGTGATAATCAAAGTGTGTCGTTATTATGTCCGATGTTATATCATCCGCCGGATGCTGTATGGGGGTAAAGGAATAGATGTCCTCACCCTTGGGCAGCACGATTATGCCTCCCGGATGCTGTCCCGTGGTACGGCGTACTCCCGTACATCCCCTTGCGATCCTGTCGATCTCGCAGGGTCTTTTTTCCATATGTCTTTCTTCATAGTATTTCTTGACAAAACCGTATGCCGTCTTGTCGGCAATGGTCCCTATGGTCCCGGCACGGAAGGTCTGGCCCTTGCCGAAAATGACCTCTGTATACTTATGGGCTTTGGACTGGTATTCGCCTGAAAAGTTCAGGTCTATATCCGGCTCCTTGTCACCTTTAAAGCCAAGGAAGGTCTCAAAGGGAATATCAAATCCTTCCTTATTCAGCTTCCTGCCGCAGACCGGACAGTCCCTGTCCGGCATATCGCAGCCTGCTCTTCCCGCAAATGAGCGGACCTCCGGTGACTTGAAATCCGTAAAGTGACAGCTGCTGCAATAATAGTGAGGCGGCAGGGGATTGACTTCGGTTATGCCTGCCATTGTCGCAACAAAGGAAGATCCAACCGATCCTCTCGAGCCCACCAGGTAACCGTCCTCATTGGACTTCCACACAAGCTTCTGGGCGATTATATACATGACGGCAAATCCGTTGCTGATAATGGAATTCAGCTCGCGGTCAAGCCTGGAACTGACCTCTTCGGGAAGATCGTCCCCGTATATCTGCCGGGCACGCTTATAGCATATATCGGTAAGGGTCTTATCGGAATCCTCAATGACAGGCGGGCACTTGTCGGGACGGACCGGTTCTATCTGCTCGATCATATCGGCGATCTTTCTGGTGTTGGTCACGACCACTTCGTAAGCCTTGTCATATCCGAGATATGAAAATTCCGCCAGCATCTCCTCGGTCGTATGCATATAGAGGGGGGCCTGCATGTCTGCATCCTTGAACCCTTTTCCGGCCATCAGTACCCTTCTGTAGACCTCATCCTCGGGGTTTTCGAAATGCACGTCACATGTGGCGACAACAGGCTTTCCCAGCATGTCCCCCAGCCTTATTATCTTCCGGTTTATATCCTCGAGGTCCTTTACGGAATTGATGTCCTCAAAGTGTTCATCCCTTATCATGAACTCGTTGTTCCCGTTAGGCTGGATCTCGAGATAATCATAGAACTTGGCGATCCTGATCAGCTCATCCTCGCTCTTTTTACTGATAATGGCCTGATATAGCTCGCCCTGTTCACATGCGCTCCCGATAAGAAGCCCCTCCCGGTATTTTCTTATAAGGCTCTTCGGGATCTTGGCGTGCTGGTTAAAATACTGTAAATGCGAAAACGAAACAAGCCTGTAAAGGTTTACCCTGCCTGTTTCATTTGCAGCAAGGAGAATGATGTGGTTAGAGGGCGACTTGCGTATCTTCTCATCCGATGCCGCACACATGTCATTAAGATCTTTGAGACTTGTGGCTCCCCTGTCCTTAAGACGGTCACACAGCTTCAGGAATATATGGGCCGTTGCCTCCGCATCATCCACAGCCCTGTGATGATTCTCAAGGGAGATCTTGAAAAATCTGCAAAGGCTGTCGAGCTTGAACTTGGATATCTCGGGAACGAGCAGGCGCGACATGCCCAGGGTATCAACATAGCTGTACCGGCGGCTGATCCCGACGGCCTCTTCTTTTGCGGCAAGAAAGCCCATATCAAAAGTCGCATTATGGGCAACATAGACCGCATCCTCCGAAAATCTCCGGAACTGTTCAAGAGCATCATTTACAAAGGGCGCATCGGCCACCATGGCATCATTTATACCGGTCAGTTTTTCTATCCTGTATGGTATGGGTTCCGAGGGGTTCACAAAGGTCGAGAACCTGTCGATTATCTTTCCGTCCTTTATCTTAACGGCCCCGATCTCTATGATGTTGTTCTCTTTAAACGAAAAACCGGTCGTCTCAAGATCGAACACGACAAATGTGTCATCTGTCGTATGTTCGTCGGGGTTTACCGCCACGTCATTTTCATCATCTACCACATAGCCTTCCATTCCGTATATGATCTTGATATCATCGATCTTCTTGTTCTGAATATGATGGAAGGCATCCGTAAATGCCTGTACTACGCCATGATCTGTTATGGCTATGGCCGGATGGCCCCAGGCCCTTGCACAGTCGATCAGATCACCGGCCGATGATACCCCGTCCATATCTGACATCTTGGTATGACAGTGAAGCTCCACACGTTTGACTTCCTCGTTATCTTCCCTCTTGATGCGGTGATCGCGCGATTTTTTGATACCGTCGATATAGCCGATCGAAAGGTTATTGTCAAACTTATCTATACCCGTTGTCCCCTTTACGGTGATAAAACACCCATCCTCAAGGTAGTCGAACAGCCGCTCCTGGGCGTCTTCACGGGGGAACATCTTTACATCTATGGAGTCCGTGAAATCCGTCACGCAGAATGTCACCATCTTCTTCCCTGTCCGTGTATCCCTCACGTTCATGCCGAACACCTGACCGCTTATCACGACCGGCCCTATGTCACCTTCTATTTCGCATATCTTCATGGGCTCATCGTCAAAATCCTTGCCGAATATCACATCCGGATTATCGGAAGTGCGGGGCTTTTTCCTTGATGACCAGGTCTTTTGGGAAGCCTTTTTATCACTGCTCTTTTGGGCCGGCGCCGCCTTTTCTCCTTCCCCCTCCTTCGTATCCTTATGAGCACTTATGGTAACAGGCCCGTTCTCATAGATATTATATGCATCCTGCTCGGCCATCTTCTCATAAAGGATGAACTCACCTTCGTCTGCAGACGGCATCTTGGCATCCATTGCCCCGGCATCCTCTGCTGCCGCGCTCCCGCCCCCGGCGTTTTCTGCCGAATTCAGGGTGATCTTTCTTACCTCTTCGTCTATACGCTTACCGGTATGGACATAGCTCTTCCTGATCTCCTTTTCCTTAAACGCGGCTGTTATCCTGAAAGTGGTGCCGCATCTTCCGTTTATGGCATGGTCTAAGTAATCGAGCATCTCTTCTGACATGTCCCTTGCGATAGGACGGTCCTCGAGTACCAGTACTATGGCATCCTCCCCTTCCGGAAATTCAAAATCGGCATGTGTCAGAAGATCCGTCCAGGCCGGGTTGATATGAGATGCTTCCTCGATGATGCTTCCCCTGTACTGCTTTACGATGGATTGGGGGGTATAGGTCTGCCCAAGAGCAAACTTCTCGATTATCTTCACGCTTACGGGATGATCCTTGTAATACTGTTTCTTGATCTCACGCTCGGCGGCATATATCCGGTTCTTGGGGATTATATAATCGCTTGACAGATATATATGGAGTTTGTCACGACGTGAAGAAGAGACCAGCTTTGTTACTCTGGTCTCTTCCAGAAGTTCCCTGTCATCATCGGTCACTGAAAGTGTTGTAAATACATCAAAAAATCTCTTTGCCTTTTCCATTTATGATCTTTGCCCCTTATTATTCGTTCTTATCCCAGTTATCAAGTTCATACTTTAAGGCCGGCAGAAGTTCATTTTCGGGGACCTTCCTTACGATCTCTCCCTTTTTGATCAGAAGTCCTTCTCCTATGCCCCCCGCAATCCCGATGTCGGCCTCTTTGGCCTCTCCGGGTCCGTTTACGACGCAGCCCATAACGGCTACTTTTATATCCAGATCGTATCCGGCAACAAGCTTTTCCGTTTCATTGGCCAGCCCTATAAGATCGATATTTGTCCGGCCGCATGTGGGACATGATACCAGGTCTATGCCACCCTTCCTAAGGCCCAGGGTCTTAAGGATCAGTTTTGCGGCAACGACCTCCTCGACCGGATCTCCCGACAGGGATACTCTTATCGTATCTCCTATACCCTCGCCCAGTATTATCCCGAGGCCTACCGCCGATCTGATGCTTCCGGAATGCACGGTCCCCGATTCCGTGATACCCACGTGAAGAGGATAAGGACAGACGGGAGCTATCTCTTCATGAGCCTTAACGCACATCATGACATCGGATGATTTTATAGAAACGACTATGTTCTCATAACCGCATTCTTCTATCATATGAACCTTGTCAAGGGCGCTTTCGACTATGCCTTTAGCACTGACCCCTCCGTCACGCTCGACTATTGTCTTCTCAAGGGACCCGCTGTTGACACCGACGCGTATGGGGATACCATGCTCTTTAGCGCATGCTACCACCTCGGCAAGCTTCTCGCGGCCCCCGATATTGCCGGGATTGATCCTGATCTTGTCGGCACCCGCTTCTATCGCGGCTATTGCCATCCTATGATCAAAATGTATATCCGCAACAAGGGGGATACTGATCTGCTCCTTGATCTGTCCAAGTGCATGGGCCGCCTCTTTGGTCGGCACTGTACACCTTATGATATCGCAGCCCGCTGCCTCAAGTCTCTTTATCTGCGCGACGGTAGAGGCGACATCCTCCGTCTTCGTATTTGTCATCGATTGAATGAGGACCGGATTGCCACCACC
>JAILLI010000061.1 GCA_024693225.1 Lachnospiraceae bacterium | reverse complement strand
CCCGCCCGAAAAATCGGCATACTGCTCTATGGCAAACATAAAGGCCCCGAAGAGGGCAAAGGACCCGGGGAAGGCCCCGGAATTGTCATTAAGGCTTGCCGTTACCACGGGGGCAAGAAGGTCGGCTATGGCATATTTTTTAATGGCTCCGAAAAGGAAGAGATATACGGCGTATCTGATATCGGGAGCATGGAGCTTTGATGTTTTATAGAGGTCCTCCTGTATAAGGTCATAGCGGTTGATGGGCCCCTGTATGAGCTGGGGAAACCAGCACAGATAGAGTAAGACCTTCGCAAAGTTTGGCTGGGCTTCATACTTTTGCCCGTAAACATCAACTGTATAGGATACGGCACATAAGGTGTAGAAGGATATGCCTATGGGAACCGCTATGGGGTGGGTGCATATGGGAAAGACGAACTTGACGGTCACAAGAAGGGCCAGGTTAAAGACGGCAACGGCTGCCATGACGGCTTTTTGCTTCTTTTTGGCGGCTGCCTTTGATGCCTTCTTTTCTTCGGCGGATACTCCTGCCTGTTTGCGAAAGGCTTTTTCATGCAGGACTATCTGATCCATCAAAAGTGCCCCGGACCATATGGTGAGGGCTGATGCGATCAGGAATATGACCTTGACTCCCGACAGATGGACAAAAAATGACAGTCCCGCGAGGAGCCTGACGATCCACTGATACCTGGGGAACATGTCCCCGATGATATCGTGCAGTATGACAAAGAGTAGTACAAAGCCGAAAAAGGCCAGTGAATAATAAGCCATTGCTAGTTCTTTCTGTAAGTACTGCCGGCTGTGGGCCTGGCAGTTTATGATCGTTTGGCAGGAAACCTGATCAACTTTAATCGGCTGTGGGCTAATCTGTGATCAGCTGGCAGGAAACCCGGTCAGCTTTAGCCGGCTGTGGGCTAATCTGTGATCAGCTGGCAGGAAAACCCGGTCAGCTTTAGCCGGCTGTGGGGGAGTTAAGCTTCCATGTCTCCAGGCTGTCCCGAAGAAGGGTGAGCCTGCTTCCGCTGTGGATAAATATGCGGGGGAGGGTCCGGGAAAGAAAGAGCCCCATGGCTTCGGTCACGGAATAAGCCCCTATATTTTCAAATACGAGCAGGTCACCTATGGCGGGATCCTTAAGGGGAAGGGTCCGCACCAGTATGTCGTTGGTGGTGCACAACGATCCGCAGATGGTAGAGATTGTGCCGTACGTATCATTTATGAGCCTGCCCTCGGCGTAATGGCGGATCGGTGGAACTCTCATCCCCATCATCTGCCCCAGGTAATTGACATGGTTGATGCCGCCGTCGACTATGCACCAGGTCGTATCGCCGGAACTCTTGATATCGCATATCGAGGTTGCATAGTATCCGCAGCTGCTCGCTATAAATCGGCCCATTTCAACCGAGAGGCTAATACTGTGTTCTTCGCGGATCCTCTCAAATGAGGGTATAAGTTCCTTCAGGGGAGCCAGGGTATCCGTCCTGTCATCGTCAATAAAGCAGGGATATGGAAGGCCGGGCCCGTATTCCAGCATGGGAAGGTCTGCCCCGTGCTCCCTGCGGAGCCTGTCAAGCTTTTCGCCAAGCATTACCAGCTCATCCTGCTGTTTTTTTATCTTCTTCCTGCCGGTACCCGCAAAATAATGGATACCTTTGATAATGGTGCCGGGATTAGGGTCGGAGAGTATGGTATCTATGTCTTCTTCCGACATGCCGAACTGGTTGCCGGATGTCAGGCGAAGGATCACGCTGACGGTTTTTCCGGCTTTTTGGGCCTCTTGGCAGATAAGGTTATAATGCCTGATGCTCTCGGCGGTGATGATACCTGCCCCGTAGCGTATGGCTTCTCCTGTATCATCCGCATCCTTATGTACGCCCGAGTAGATGATCTTTTGGGGATCGACGGACAGCTTTTCGCATATGGCCAGTTCTCCGGGAGAGCAGACTTCGAAATAGCCGACAGTGTCTGAAAGGGTCTCTATAAGGAAGGGGTTGGCCTTTATGGAATAGCACAGGGGGATGGTCCCCAGTATATCCTTTATGGCTTTTGCGCGTTCCTTCAGTTCGTCCGCATCAAATATAAAGGCGGGCGTTAAGCCCTGCCCGCTTATCTTGCAAAGAATGTCATCATTTATCATGTCCAGGTCTTCCAGGGTGCATTGCCTGCATCCCACATCTCCTCCAGCATATCATGCTCGCGTTTTGTATCCATGCACTGCCAGAAGCCGTCATAGCGGTATCCCACAAGCTGGCCCTCGCTTGCAAGCTGCATCATGGGTCCCTTCTCGAAGACGGTCCCGTCACCTTCTATGTAGTCGAACACCTTGGGTTCGAGCACCATGAAACCGCCGCTCACGCGGGAATTGTCCGCGGCCTGCTTCTCGCGGAAGGATGTGATCAGGTCGTCATCGCTCATATCGAGTACGCCAAATCTCTGGTCGACAGAGATGGCTGTGACTGTAGCTATCTTGCCCCGCTTTTTGTGATAAGCCAGGATCTCATTGGGATCGACATCGGACACTGCATCCCCGTAGGTCAGCATGAAGGTCTCGTCCCCTATATACTTGCGGATGCGCCTGATCCTGCCGCCGGTCATGGTATCGACTCCCGTGTCGACCAGAGTGACCCGCCAGGGCTCGGATTCGTTGTTATGGACGGTCATGTGGTTCTCGCGCGTGAAATCAAAGGTCACATCGCTGTTGTAGAGATAATAATCGGCGAACCATTCTTTTATCATATGCTGTTTGTAGCCGCAGCAGATCACAAAATCATTGTAACCCCTGGCGCTGTAGCCCTTCATGATATGCCACAGGATGGGTTTTTCCCCTATCTCTATCATGGGCTTGGGACGCAGATGGCTTTCCTCGCTGATCCTGGTCCCGTATCCGCCTGCAAGTATAACTACCTTCATATCCGCTCCTTTGGTGGTCAAGTTTCCGGTTGTAAAGCTTTTGGTCTTTAAGCTTTAGTCATAAAAATTTCAGTCGTTAAGGTATTTAGTCGTCAAATTTCTCTTTATCATGCACGCTTATCTCGTCACCGATCTGAACTTCTATGAGTTTGAGTCCTGTTGTGGTCTCGACCTTGTGTTTCTGGCCGGCCTTCATGGTGAGGACATCGCCGACTTTTATCTCATATTTCTTATCATCGATAGTGGCCGTTCCGCCGCCTTCGATAACGGTCCAGGTCTCGTCGCGGAGCTTGTGGGAATGATAATGCATACCATGGCCGGGGTTGAGTGTCACCCTGACCGTTAAGCTGCCGTCATCGACACCTATGACCATGTAGGATCCCCAGCTCTTTTCCGAGAACATTATCTGATCGTCGATCTTGTCAACGTAGGGCTTGATATAACTGGACTGTTCCTTGTCGGAAACCAGGACACCCTGGGCGGAAGCGCAGACTACCGCATTCTTAAGCCCCATTACCAGGACGGGGACGTTAAGCTCGTTGATGACGTGAACGTCCTCGCAGGTATCGTTGAGGATGGCCTTGCCTATGGTCGGCTCCTCCATGGCCTCGGTCAGAGTGTTCCAGGTTCCCAGATCCTTCCACTTGCCGGCAAACCTCATGACCTCTATGGCAGGCTCCTTTTCCACGACCGCATAGTCAAAGGATATCTTCTCAAGGGTATCATACCTGTCAAAAAGATCCCTGTAATCCTTAAAATCAATGAGCTCGTGGGCCCTCTTTAAGACATAGGAAAGCCTGTAGGCGAAGACGCCACCGTTCCAGAGTGCTCCCTGGGCCAGGTAGGCCTTGGCGGTCTCGAGGTCGGGCTTTTCCTTGAATTCCGTGACGCGGGTGAAGACGGTCGCAGCATCTGACCGGTCTGTATCCGGATCAGTCATGATATATCCGTACTTCTCACTGGGGTAGGTGGGCTCCATTCCCATAAGGACCAGGTTGGCATCGGATGTGGCGGCCCGCTCGCAGAGCCTTTTCAAACCCTTAAAGTAATCTTCCTCGACGTAGGGGTCCACAGGACAGACAACCACAGCCTCATCCTCCGGCACATGCATAACGTCCGTAAGATAGGCGGTCGCCAGTGCTATGGCCGGGAAGGTGTCCCTTCTGCAGGGCTCTATGGATATGCCGACATTATCACCGAGCTGGTTGTTGATGGCAGATACCTGGGTCCTGCTGGTGGCTATGGTTATGGTAGCATCCGGGTCCACGGTCCTTATCATGTCATACATGCGCTGCACCATGGATTCGTAGCTGCCGTCTTCTTTTTTGAATATCCTTATG
>JAILLI010000143.1 GCA_024693225.1 Lachnospiraceae bacterium | reverse complement strand
ATGTTACTCTTCCTCAAAGCCTTGATGCAGGAAATACATATAAGCTGCATGTCTTTTCCGAACAGTACAACGGAGACAACAGGACAGACTTTGCAAGCGGGATGTCTACCATCGATCTGAAGATACCCATGAGTATCAAGGATACGGTCCTTGCAAAGACCGAATTGAAATATAACGGTAATGTAAGGATACCGGCTGTTACAACGCTTTCCGGGAAGAGGCTTACGGAGAACGTCGACTACACAAAGGTCATCAAGAAAAAGGGCAAGAAGGTAAATAATCCCAAGAGTGTCGGCACCTATAAGATGACCCTTAAGGGAATTGGGAACTTTTACGGTACCGTGACCTTTACCTATAAGATAGTAAAAGCAAACAACACTTTAAAGGTAAGGACCAAGAAGGTCACATACAACTACAAACTGTCCAGGATCAAGAGCAGGGACGCCGCGATCAACGGAACCAAGCTCTACAGGTTTACGGATACGGGTGTCGGAAAACTCTCATACAGTCTCTATTCGGCCAAGAAGGGCAGTAAGAGCTTCAAGGGAAAGTTCAAAATTGACGCCAGGACCGGTAAGATGACGGTTAAGAAGGGGCTTGGCAAAGGAAGATATAAGGTAAAGGTTAAGGTCAAAGCCAAAGGAAACAAGAGTTACAAGCCCAAGACCGTAACACTGACATATAATATCGTTGTAAAGAAATGATCGTCCATTACAGGCCGGTCTTTATGAAAGGAGTATATAAAATGAAAAAGAAAAAAATCTCTGCCATTATCATGACCCTGCTTTTAGCTGTCTTCATGTGCGTGCCCGCTTTTGCGGAGGATATGGACAGCGCGGGAAACGTTTTTGAATCGGGTGATACGGTATCACTTCCCACGATCCCCTTCTTCGGAGGATTTATCGCGGGACAGAATGTGAACGTATCTGAAGCCGATGCAAAAGGTTCGGTCATGGCAGCAGGCCAGGAAGTAAATGTAGGAACTTCTTCAATAGGAGAGAGCCTCTATGTCGCTGGTAACAACGTATCCGTGAGCGGGACGCAGATAAGCGGTAATGTATGGGCCGCAGGTAACAATATCAGCATCGGTGAAGAGACATCGGCAAACGGTGTATACGCAGCCGGTTCGAACATTGTATTTGGCGGAACCTCAAACGGCTTCTTTGCTGCAGGAAACAAGATAGTTATAAGCGGTACCGTAAACGGTGACGTAAGTGTTGAAGGTGAGGATATAGAGATCCTGGAAAGCACTGTAATAAGCGGTAAGCTGACCGTTAAGAGCACAGATGATCCCGATATCGCAGACGGCGCCCAGATCGGTGAATACTCACATGATGAGATAGCCGATGATATCGAGGATGTGGCCGAGGGTGCCGCAACAGCAGGTGTCTTTTCCGTATTCCTTAAGAAAGTCACCTCATGCCTTTACTGGGTAGCAGCCATGGCTGCCTTCGGAATGCTCCTGGTATGGCTCTTTAACGATGATCTTGACAGGGCACTTGCCATGATAAAGGAAAAACCGGGCCCCATGATAGGAGCCGGTATCGTTAGCTGGATATGCATCCCCATCGTGATCATCACCCTGTGCTGTGCATACCTTCTGGCACCCATTGCGGGAATGCTGACACTGGCTTATGTTCTTGTACTGTGCGCGGGGCTTGCGTTTGCAGGCGCATCGCTCGCCCGTTTCGTATTCCCCAATATGAACCCCTTCCTGTCGGCACTTATAGGTATAGCAGTCCTTGAGGTACTGAGGATGATACCCGTTGTCGGCTTTATAATCGGTATAGCGGCAGATATGTACCTGCTGGGATATGTTGTGATCAACCGCTGGAGCCACAGGCTTCAGAAAAAGAGCGAAGAAGTGGCAGGCGGTGAGAACACTCTTTGAGATATGGCCCAATAGGCTGATTTAAAAGAGAAAAGAGGTATCCATATCATGAAAAAAGCACGAGAAACATCCCTTAGGACCCAGCTGCTGATCATAACCCTTATCAACATAGTCGTGATCGCGGCTATCATTGGTATCATCGCAACGGTCAGCAGTAACAGGCTGGTACATGAAAAGTCCGAACAGAGCCTCAAGAACAAGACTCTGGTGACGGCAGGTGAACTCAATACCGAGATGAAAATGGTCGAGACAAGTGTCGGCATACTTGCCGATGCCGTAATGGACAGTCTTGACTGGAAGGATTTTACATCGGGAGATGCCGGAGTTGACAGGCTGACGGAAACAGTAAGGCAGACGGCCATAGACTGCGCCAAGAACACTGACGGGGCCATAACCTATTATGTCAGGTACAATCCGGATTTTGCTTATCCCACATCGGGTATATTTGCCCAGATCAATGACAGCGGTGACTATGATCAGCTGACACCCACCGATTTTACGGAGTTTGACAAGAACGATACAGCTGTCAGCTGGTACTACGGTCCGGTCAATTACGGGAAGCCCATCTGGATGAGCCCTTACTTTAACTCAAACATCAATGTCTACATGATAAGCTACGTCATCCCTCTTTTTTACGACGGGAACAGCGTGGGCATCGTGGGCATGGATATATCCCTCGAGAACATCAACGGGATCACGGGAAGCCTCAACAGCGGATCTGAAAGCGCCTTCCTGCTGACTGCCGAGAACACGATCCTCAATCATCCTTCGATACCGGACGGGACCGACTTTACCGTAAATCTTTCAGGAGATAACGGATATCTGACGGATGGCGGTAACGTATATGTATACGATTCACTGCGGAACGGATTCAAGCTGGTCCTCCAGACGGATGAATCAAGCGTGAACGCCGAATCCGTAAGCCTTCGTGTAAGGCTCATCATCGGGTCTCTGGTTGGTATCCTGTTCGGTGCCCTTTTCGGATTTTTCTTCATAGCAAGACTGATAGGACCTTTGAAATCCGTTACTGGCATAGTCGATCAGATGGGCCAGTTCGACCTTCGTGTTGACGAAGACGAGACGGCAAGACTGTGCAGGAACAGCAATGAGATAGGCCAGATCGCAAGAGCGGTCAGCAACTTAAAGGAGCGACTCACGGGCGTTGTCGGAAGCCTGACAGAATCCGCCTCAACCCTTGACAACATGGTCAGTGATCTTACTGAAAATACCACCAGGACCATAGACATAATGGATTCGATCGATACGGCCTGCAGGGATATAGCCCAGAATGCCATGGATCAGGCCGAGAGCACGACCGAGGCCAGCGAATCGGTCAAGGTCATGAGCGAACTCATCACCCAGTCCAAGACAAGGCTGGACGGTATCAGAGGTGTATCGGGCGATGTCAAGGAGTC
>JAILLI010000133.1 GCA_024693225.1 Lachnospiraceae bacterium | reverse complement strand
GGAGGACAAAAGGACATGAAATCGGAAGATATAAGAAAAATGCTCTTTGACCTGCAGGATGTGAAATACCGCGATATGCAGGTTAAGATCATACCGACTGTCCGGCCGGATGCGATCATAGGGGTCAGGACACCCGAACTTAGAAAACTTGCAAAGGAAGTTGCGGGCGAAGAAGGGATCGAGGATTTTCTTAATGAACTTCCTCATACATATTTTGACGAAAACCAGCTCCATGCATTTGTTATTTCCGGGATAAAGGATTATACAAAATGCATGGAGAAGGTGGAGCGCTTTCTGCCTTTTGTCGATAACTGGGCCACCTGCGACCAGATGTCGCCCAAGATCTTTAAGAAGCACAGACAGGACCTTACGGAAAAGATAAGATCATGGATCGCCTCGGATAAGACATACACTGTAAGGTTCGGGATCGGTATGCTGATGGAGCATTTCCTTGACGAAGATTTTGACCTTGCCTATCCGGATATGGTGTCGCGTATCCGTTCCGAAGAATACTATGTCAATATGATGATCGCCTGGTATTTTGCGACAGCACTTGCCAAGCAGTATGAAGCCGTCCTCCCCTTCATCGAGGAGGGACGCCTTGATGTATGGACCCACAATAAGGCCATCCAGAAGTCTGTTGAAAGCTACCGCATCACACAGGAGCGGAAAGAATATCTGAAGACCCTTAAAATAAAGAAGGGAAAATAAGATGCTATAGCCTGAAAGGGCTCATTTCTCACTTATTTCCCGCTTCACATCCCAAGATCATATGTTTCAAAATACCAAGATCATATGTTTCAAAATTCCAAGATCATATGTTTCAAAATTCCTTATTGACAATAACAAAGGCTGGTGGTACATTATGTACAGGGTGTTAGCACTCTAATCGGTTGAGTGCTAACAACAAACACCGAAAGGACTACAGCCTTGGATCTGGACGACAGAAAGAAAAAGATACTGCTGGCCATAATAAAGACCTATCTCGATACGGGAGAACCGGTCGGTTCGAGGACCATATCGAAGATAGAAGGTCTGAACTTGAGTTCCGCCACCATACGTAATGAGATGGCTGATCTGGTAGACATGGGATATATACTCCAGCCCCATACATCAGCGGGACGTATCCCTTCCGATAAGGGTTACAGGTTTTACGTCGACCAGCTCATGAGCGAGAAGGAACAGCAGATAGAAGAACGCGAGCGGGAAACCGATGAGATTAAGGAAATGCTCATCGATAAAGCCGACAAGATGGAACGTCTTCTGAAACAGGTTGCAAGGAGCCTGTCGGTGAACACCAACTATGCCGCCATGATATCGGCCCCGCGCTATAACGTGAACAGGCTTAAGTTCATCCAGCTGTCACGGATGGAAGAAAAGCGCATTGTTGCCGTTATCGTAGTGGAAGGGAACATGATCAAGAACCAGATCATAGACATCGATGAGCCGATCGATGACGAGACACTGCTCAAGCTCAACATGCTCCTTAATACCACACTGAACGGTATGGCCATAGAAGATATCAATCTTTCCATAATAGCCAAGATGAAGCAGCAGGCGGGCGATCAGGCAGGCATAATAGCCGAGGTCATAGATGCGGTCGCCGAATCTATCAAGGCGGATGAGGATCTTGAGATATACACGAGCGGTGCCAACAATATCTTCAAGTATCCCGAGCTTGCAGACAATCAGAGTGCGAGCGAGATAATTACCGCTTTTGAAGAAAAGAAACAGCTGACCGATATAGTTTACGAAACCCTGTCCCACTCGGACGAGAGAGGCATACAGGTATATATAGGAGAGGAATCTCCTGTGGCAAACATGAAGGACTGCAGTGTCGTGACTGCAACGTATGAGCTCGATGAAGGAATACACGGCACGATCGGTATCATAGGTCCCAAGAGAATGGATTACGACAAGGTACTGTCCACTATGAAGAAACTGACAAGTGAGCTCGACACCTTGTTCAAGAAGACGTAAAGGAGCAGAAATTGAGTAACGAAGAAGGAATGAAGATCAATATCGAAGACGGAGAAGATGTAAGGGAGGATACCGTCAAAGCGGATGAAGATGCCCAAGCAAAAGCAGATACGGCAGCGGAAGATTTGTCCGGTACAAAAGAGGCTGAAGATAAGGTGAGCGGATCCGAAAAAAAGGAAGGATCCGAAGAAAAGGAAGGATCCGAAGAAAAGGGAGGATCTGAAGAAAAGAAAGAAGAGGAAGGGGGCCGGAAGAAACATTCCGGTAAGAAGAATAAAAAGGATCCCAGGGACGAGAAGATAGAGCAGCTCGAAGACAGGGTAAAGCGCCAGATGGCCGAATTTGAGAACTTCAGGAAGCGGACGGACAGGGAGAAATCCCAGATGTTCGATATGGGAGCAAAGAGTGTTATCGAAAAGATCCTGCCGGTAATCGATAATTTCGAAAGAGGCCTTGAGAGCGTTCCGGAAGGCAGTGATACGGCCTTTGTCGACGGGATGCAGATGATATACAAACAGCTTGCAGCAGAGCTTGAGAAGCTGGGAGTAAAGCCGATAGAGGCGGTGGGACAGCCCTTTGATCCCAACATCCACAATGCAGTCATGCAGGTGGAAAGCGAGGAGTATGAAAGCGGCGTGGTAGCCCAAGAACTCCAGAAGGGATATATGTACCATGAAACGCTGGTACGGCCCAGCATGGTAGGTGTAACACAGTAGACGATAACTTATTTTGATAATACAGAAAACAGGAGGTAAATATTATGAGTAAAATAATAGGTATCGATTTGGGAACAACAAACAGCTGCGTGGCAGTAATGGAAGGCGGTAAGCCTACAGTCATCACCAATACGGAAGGATCGAGGACAACACCATCTATCGTTGCTTTTACCAAGACAGGTGAGAGGCTTGTGGGTGAGTCGGCAAAGAGACAGGCAGTAACAAATGCCGAGAATACGGTTTCCTCCATCAAGAGGGAAATGGGTTCCGATTACAAGGTAAACATTGAGGACAAGAAGTACAGCCCTCAGGAGATCTCGGCTATGATCCTCCAGAAGCTGAAAGCCGATGCGGAAGGATATCTGGGAGAGAAGGTAACGGAAGCGGTCATCACGGTACCTGCATACTTCAATGATGCACAGCGTCAGGCAACAAAGGATGCCGGCAAGATAGCAGGCCTTGATGTAAAGCGTATCATCAACGAGCCTACGGCTGCTGCCCTGGCTTACGGACTTGATAATGAGAAGGAACAGAAGATAATGGTTTATGACCTCGGCGGCGGTACATTTGATGTGTCCGTTATCGAGATAGGTGACGGCGTTATCGAGGTTCTTGCAACAAGCGGCAACAACCGTCTCGGCGGAGATGATTTTGATAACAGGGTCACCCAGTGGATGCTCGATGAGTTCAAGAAGGCTGAAGGAGTTGACCTTTCAGGCGACAAGATGGCCATGCAGAGGCTGAAAGAAGCTGCAGAGAAGGCCAAGAAGGAGCTTTCAAGCGCAACGACGACCAATATCAACCTTCCCTTCATAACGGCTACGAATGAGGGACCCAAGCATTTTGACATGAACCTTACAAGGGCAAAGTTTGACGAACTGACCCATGATCTTGTTGAGATGACGGCAGAGCCTGTAAGGACTGCTCTCAAGGATGCGGGCATCACTGCTTCGGATCTGGGACAGGTTCTTCTTGTGGGCGGTTCAACAAGGATCCCCGCAGTTCAGGATAAGGTTAAACAGCTTACGGGCAAAGAGCCCTCCAAGTCACTTAATCCCGATGAGTGTGTGGCACTCGGTGCTTCCATCCAGGGTGGTAAGCTTGCGGGCGATGCGGGTGCAGGCGAGATCCTTCTTCTTGATGTTACCCCGCTTACACTTTCGATAGAGACAATGGGTGGTGTGGCTACTCACCTTATTGAGAGGAACACGACCATCCCTACCAAGAAGAGCCAGATATTCTCGACGGCAGCAGATAACCAGACGGCTGTTGATATCAATGTAGTACAGGGTGAGAGACAGTTCGCAAGGGATAACAAGTCCCTCGGACAGTTCCGCCTGGACGGTATCCCTCCGGCAAGGCGTGGTATCCCTCAGATCGAGGTTACATTCGATATCGATGCGAACGGTATCGTAAACGTTTCGGCCAAGGACCTCGGAACCGGCAAGGAACAGCATATCACCATCACATCCGGAACATCCATGAGTGATGATGAGATCGAAAAGGCAGTCAAGGAAGCGGCCCAGTATGAGGCAGAAGACAAGAAGCGTAAGGAGGCCGTTGATGCCAAGAACGATGCTGACAGCTTTGTATTCCAGACAGAGAAGGCCATGGAGGAAGTCGGCGACAAGCTTGACGCAAGTGACAAGGCAAATGTCGAGGCAGAGCTTAATAACCTTAAAGAGCTTGCAAACAAGGCAGATCCCGAGAATATGACAGAGGATCAGGTGGCTGAGCTGAAAGCGGCCCAGGAAAAGGCAATGACTGCGGCCCAGAAGCTTTTTGAGAAGATGTATGAGCAGGCACAGGGTGCCGGAGCGGGCGGAGCCGGCCCGGATATGAGTCAGTTTACCGGAGCAGGTCCCGATATGGGGGCCCAGGGTGCTTCTTCTGACGGCCCTGCACCTGATGATGTGGTTGACGGAGATTTCAAGGAAGTATAACAAAATATCATGGCAGAGAGCAAAAGAGATTATTATGAAGTCTTAGGCGTTGAGAAAAACGCCGATGACAGTACGATCAAAAGCGCATATCGTAAGCTTGCCAAGAAATATCATCCTGATATGAATCCCGGCGATAAGAACGCGGAGGCCAAATTTAAAGAGGCCTCCGAGGCTTATGCCGTTTTATCGGATCCCGATAAGAGACGTCAGTATGATCAGTATGGACATGCGGCCTTTGAACAGGGCGGACCCGGCGGATACGGCGGGTTTGATTTCGGTTCAATGGATTTTGGGGATATATTCGGCGATATATTCGGGGATCTGTTCGGCGGCGGAAGAAGCAGGTCATCAAGGTCCTATAACGGCCCCATGAAGGGTCAGAACCTGCGGGCCAGTGTCAGGATATCATTTGAGGAAGCGGTCTTCGGCTGCGAAAAGGAGATAGAACCTCTCCAGAAGGATGAGTGCAAGACCTGTCACGGTACCGGGGCAAAGCCCGGATCCAGCCCGGTGACCTGCAGCAAGTGCGGAGGAAAAGGACAGGTTGTCTTTACTTCCCAGTCCCTCTTTGGAACGGTCCGTAATGTACAGACCTGTCCCGACTGTCAGGGAACGGGCAAGATCATAAAGGATAAGTGTCCCGACTGCCGCGGACAGGGTTATATATCATCCCGTAAGAAACTGTCGGTCTCGATACCTGCCGGTATAGACAGCGGACAGTGCGTAAGACTGCGGGATAAGGGAGAACCGGGAACAAACGGCGGCCCCCGGGGTGACCTTCTTGTGGAAGTCGTTATCGCACCGCATCCCATCTTCCAGCGCCAGGACATGGATATATATTCCACGGCACCCGTATCTTTTGCGGTCGCGGCCCTTGGCGGTGACATCCTGATAGATACGGTTGACGGAAAGGTTTCATATAATGTCAAGCCCGGTACCCAGACGGATACCAAGGTCAGACTTAAGGGCAAGGGAGTTCCGTCCCTTCGGTCATCAAGTGTCAGGGGAGACCACTATGTAACTCTGGTGGTCCAGACCCCG
The DNA here is from genome assembly GCA_024693225.1 of Lachnospiraceae bacterium. GTDB lineage: Bacteria > Bacillota > Clostridia > Lachnospirales > Lachnospiraceae > UBA2868. The sequence goes on along the minus strand of JAILLI010000133.1, from coordinate 28,102 downwards.
GTCAAGCTGTCGTCAAATGCCAAAAAGCTCCTTAAGGAATTTGATGCCGAAACAGACGATTCGCTTACTGCAGTGGACCGTTACAAGGCATCCAAAGCAGGGACTGACGGTGAGAAGCAGGAGAAGAAAAAAAGAGGCTTCATGAAATAGGGTAGTATAAAGGGTCACTTGAACATTGGAAGAAGATAACGTATAATGTCACTTGCCTGCGTCTGCAGGCAGGTGAATGCGATGAGTGAGAAACTTAAGAATATACTGCAAAACAAAAAGATAGTGGCTCTTGTGGTCATATGCCTGGTACTGGCAGCAGGCCTTATTATCTTTGCCATGACGCGTACCGGCACCACGCCACCGCCCGATGATCCTGCCCAGGCATCAAAGCCTGCAGAGGAAGCTGCTGCGCCTGAAGCGGAGGGCCAGAAGCCGGTTTCGGAGGCGGAAACGTCAAAGGATGACCCCAATGCTCTTCCCGAGGGACAGATGAGAAGCTTTCTTTCGGGGCTTCCTGTGGATGAAAAGATAGGGAACCGCCGGCCTGTAGCCATCATGCTCAACAACTTAAAGGCTGCACAGCCCATGAGTGGTGTAAGCTATGCCGATGTGGTCTACGAGTACGTCGTTGAAGGCGGAATAACCAGAATGATGGGAGTCTTTGAGAACTACGACAGTCTCGATAAGATCGGATCCGTCAGGAGCTGCAGGGAATACTTCGTTTATACTGCCCTTGAATTTGACGCCATCTATATGCATTTTGGCCAGGCCACATATGCCGTTGAGCTTCTGGATAAGGATTATGTTGATAATATCAACGGGCTGGGTCCGGCCGGAGATATCAGCTTCTACAGGACGACTGACCGCGAGGCTCCCCATAACGTTTACACCAGCAAAAAGGGTATAGATGCTGGAATAGATATGCTGGGCTACCGCCGGGATCATTACGAAGGCTACAAGGGCAAGTTTAAATTCTGCGATCTTGACAAAGAGGTTACCAATGAGAATGGCGAAAGTGCCGTCCATATAGAGCCCAAGTACAAGATCAACAAGCCCTGGTTTGAGTATAATGAGAAGACGGGCAAATATGACAGGTATCAGTATGACGGTCCCCAGATCGATGATCTGAACGGGCAGCAGATATCCTATGACAATGTCATACTCCAGTATAATTACTGGGTCCAGCTGGATGATAAGGACTATCTTGCCTTCGACTGCCACAAGGGCGGTGTGATACAGTACTGCACAAAGGGCAAATGGGTCCCCGGCACCTGGCAGCGTGACATCAACAAGGAAAATTATGATCTGTCAGCCATAAGATATTATGATATGGACGGGAATGAGATCGAGATAAATAACGGAAAGACATTCGTCTGCGTGATACAGGACAGCGAGATGGAAAACGTTGTGGTCAAATAGGGACGTTGAAATGAAGGGCCTTTTATCAAGGCCCTTTTTTATAACAGGGAGGATAAAGGGCAGAGCCCGCAGTATAAGACCATGAGATATAAAAGATATACGATAGAGACAAAGACGGAAGCCGAGGACATAATAGTCAGCATGCTTGACGATCTCGGAGTGGAAGGAGCCCAGATTGAAGACAGGGTACCCCTGTCCGAAGATGACCTTAAGGGAATGTTCGTTGATATAATGCCTTCGGTCGGAGAGGATGACGGCAGCGCATATGTATCATTTTATCTTGATGCCGATGAGGATCACGAGGAACTTATATCAGCTGTCAAAGCGGAGCTTGAGGGCATACGTGCTTATGTGGATGCGGGAAGCTGTTCTGTCACGGTGACCGAAACAAAAGATGAGGATTATCTCAACAACTGGAAGGAGTTTTTTCACCAGTTCTATGTTGATGACATACTCTTCATCCCTTCATGGGAGGAAGTGGAAGATACCGGTCATAAAGGCCTGACCATACATATAGATCCGGGGACGGCCTTCGGGACCGGTATGCATGAAACGACGCAGCTGTGTATCCGCGCTCTTAGGAGATATGTCACAAAAGGATGCAGGGTGCTTGATGTAGGTACCGGGAGCGGAGTACTTTCGGTCCTTGCATACAAGTTCGGAGCCGGTGATATAACGGGTACCGATCTTGATCAGTGCGCCGAGGCGGCGGTATCTGACAACATGGCGGCAAACGGCCTGTCTGACGCCGGTTTCAGGTTTATCTTAGGGGATCTGACTGATGATGAGAATGTTCAGAAGACGGTCGGAGACGGTTACGATATAGTGGTCGCCAACATACTTGCCGGGGTCCTCATTGATCTGATGCCGGCCGGGATAAGGTGCCTTAAAAGCGGGGGCATATATATAATGTCCGGGATAATCGATGACAAGGAAGAGGAAGTCGTAAGAGAGTGCAAAAAGAGGGGTCTTGAGATAGCAGAGCAGGCCCGGCAGGGAGAATGGGCCCTGGTAGTGGCCAAAAAACCCTGATGCTGACGGTATCATATGTACAGATTTTTCACTGACAAAGACCATATAAACACTGCTGAGAAGAGGGCCTTTATTAGCGGCGAGGACGTTAACCATATTAAAAATGTCCTCAGGATGCGGCCGGGCGAGGAAGTATCCCTTATGACCCCGCCGGATGACAGGGAATACCGCTGCAGTATAAGCTCTTTTTCCGAAGATACGGTGGAGCTTACCATCCTCTTTATAAAGGAAAGTGATGTTGAGCTTCCCTGCCGGGTCGTGCTCTATCAGGCCCTTCCCAAGGCTGACAAGATGGAGTTTATCATAAGCAAGGCGGTTGAACTGGGCGTTTCCAGGATAGTCCCGGTGGAGGTGACAAGATCCGTGGTAAGGCTTGATGCGTCAAGGGCCGCCAAAAAGGTGTCAAGGTGGAACCTCATATCCGAGGCAGCCGCAAAGCAGTCAAAAAGAGGCATCATCCCAAAGGTCTGTCCTGTCATGACCATGAGGGAGGCCCTGGAGGACTGCAGGGATCATGATATAAAGCTGATACCCTATGAGATGGCCGATCCGAAAACCATGGATATTACCCGCAAAGAGATCGGAAGTATCGCACCCGGCATGAAAGTTGCCGTATTTATCGGCCCCGAAGGCGGATTTACGGATGAAGAGATATCCATGGCGCAGGAAGCGGGATCGACCGCCATAACACTGGGGCGCAGGATTCTGAGGACAGAAACGGCAGGACTTGTCGTGCTCTCCTGGATTGTATATAATATCGAATGAAGAAAAGACCAGGATCACAAAACCTCGTGATGGCGTCTGTGCCTTACGGGGTTTTTTGTAAGTAACGGAAAAGATCATGATATATCTGGATAACAGTGCCACCACACGACCTTTTGACCGGGTAACACAGTGTGTGGCCAAGGTTATGCAAAACGTATACGGGAACCCCTCCAGCATGCATATGGCCGGGGTCGAGGCGGAGCGCAGGGTCAGAGAGGCTAAGGATATCATAGCTTCCGTCATGAAGGTTGACGCAAAGAATATATATTTTACTTCCGGGGGGACGGAAAGCGACAATCTCGCCATCATCGGGAGCGCCACAGCCCAAAAGAGGGCAGGGATGCACCTGATCACCACCAAAACGGAGCATCCTGCAGTGCTCGAGACCATGAAGCATCTTGAAGACCAGGGCTATACGGTCACATATCTTGATGTGAAGGATGACGGAAGGGTGGATAAAGAAGCCCTTAAGGCCGCGCTCAGGGAAGATACGGTACTCGTGTCCGTAATGCATGTCAATAACGAGATAGGATCTGTAAACGATATAGAGGAGCTTTCCGGTATCGTAAGAAGCTATGATCCTGCCATATTGTTCCATACGGATGCGGTCCAGTCCTTCGGCAAGATGGATGTCCATCCCAAAAGGATGGGTGCCGATATGGTCTCGGTCAGCGGACATAAGATACACGGACCCAAAGGGGTCGGTATATTGTATATAAGTGACCGGGCAAAGGTACGTCCGATCATCTTTGGCGGCGGCCAGCAGAAGGGCATGCGGTCGGGAACGGAAAACGTCCCGGGCATAGCCGGCATGGGGCTTGCGGCCGGGATGGTATATGATGACCTTAAGGCGGTAACCGGAAGGATGTTCGACCTGAAAGAATACTTTATAAGAAGGCTTTGCGACCTTCCTGACGTTTATATCAACGGGCTGCCCGACCATGATGAAAAGGGTCTTAAGGATGCGGTAGCCATGACGGCTCCCCATATAGTGAGTGCTTCATTTGCGCAGGTACGGGCCGAGGTCCTGCTTCATGCGCTTGAGGCAGAGGGCATATACGTTTCGGCCGGAAGCGCCTGTGCCTCAAACAAGCATTCAAAGAGCGCGACCCTTGCCGCCATCAGGGTGCCGGCCGATCTGGCAGAAAGTACCCTGCGTTTTTCTTTTTCCGGCGATACCAGCCGGGAGGAGCTTGACCGTACGATCGAGGTCCTTGAAAAAGAACTGCCTATACTTAGAAGATACAGGAGACACTGATGAGATATCAAACCTATCTGATTAAATATGCCGAGATCGCCATAAAGGGAAAGAACCGCTATGTCTTCGAGGATGCCCTGATGCACAGGATAAAGCTTGTCTTAAAGCAGGTTCAGGGCGATTTTGCCGTATCAAAGGCCCAGGGAAGGGTATATGTGGACTGCCGGGGTGAACATGACAGCGATGAGGTTATCGGGGCCCTTGGGACCGTGTTCGGTATCAACGCCATATGTCCCGTGGTAAAGTTTGAAAAGAGCGGCTTTTCGGAACTGAAGGACCGGGTCATAAGTTATGTCGGCGAGGAGTATCCTCAAAGGAATATGACCTTCAAGGTATGTGCAAGGAGGGCGGACAAGACTTTTCCGGTTTGTTCCATGGACATGAACAGTATGCTGGGAGAAGCCATACTTGACGCTTATCCGGATATGAAGGTTGATGTCCATGATCCTCAGATCAGCCTCAATATAGAAGTGAGGGAGAGTATCTTTATCTATTCGAAACAGATACCGGGACCCGGAGGTATGCCCATAGGTACCAACGGCAAGGCTATGCTCCTTCTGTCGGGAGGTATCGATTCTCCCGTTGCCGGCTACATGATAGCAAAGCGCGGGGTCAAGATCGATGCCGTGTATTTTCATGCCCCTCCTTATACCAGTGAGAGGGCCAAGCAGAAAGTCGTGGATCTGGCCAGGATCGTCGCTAAATATACTGGGACCATCTGTCTCCATGTGATCAATTTTACCGACATACAGCTTGCCATATATGAAAAATGTCCTCATGATGAACTGACGATCATAATGAGGAGATACATGATGAGGATAGCCGAGACCATCGCAGGCGAAAATGACTGCCTCGCTCTTATAACGGGCGAGAGCATAGGTCAGGTCGCAAGCCAGACCATGCAGTCCCTTGCCGTTACCAACGAGGTATGCGATCTTCCTGTTTTCCGGCCTCTTATAGGCTTTGACAAGCAGGAGATAATCTCCATATCGGAAAAGATAGGGACCTTTGAAACATCCATCCTGCCTTACGAGGACTGCTGCACCATATTTGTTGCAAAGCATCCTGTTACCAAACCCAAGCTTTCAGTCATCAAAAAGTCAGAAGAAAGGCTGGCTGACTGTATTGACGGGCTTGTTGCCAAGGCCCTTGAAACAGATGAAGTGATCAATGTGATCTAGGTGCCGCCATGTTTGATACCCGTGAACACAAAAGGATATCCGCAGGGCTCTTGTTCCTCATATGTGCATGTCTGGGTGCTCTGTGCTTTGCCGGCATATACGGCATTCAGATCCTTGATTTTACCGATACCGGATGGCTGTTCGACAATGATCACGATCTCAGACAGCATTATATCGGATGGTGTGCATACAGGAACAGCCCCTGGACCTTTCCCATAGGCCTTATCGACAGTCTGTCCTATCCAAACAGCATGTCCGTGATCTATACGGATTCCATTCCGGTCTTTGCGGTCATCTTCAAGCTGATGAGAGCTTATCTGCCCGTGACCTTCCAGTATTTCGGTCTCTTTGGCATCATGTCCTTTGCACTCATGGGAGGTTTTTCATCCATCCTCCTTCGCAGGATCGTTGCAAGCGATGCCTGCTGTATCATAGGCTCCGTCTTTTATATCATAAGCGCACCTGTGATACAGAGGATGTATTATCATACCGCCCTGGGGGCTCAGTGGGTGATAGTCGCGGCTCTTGCCGTCTGGGTGTACGATGACATGATCACGGATGCGAAGCTCTGCCTTTACTGGGGCCTGCTGGGTGCTGCCTGTGTATGGATCCATTCATATTTCCTGCCCATGGTCGGGATGATACTGGCGGCCCATGCCATCACCCGGATCCTGAGGGAAAAAGGCTTTGTCCTTCCTCTTATGGAGTTTGCCTCCTTCTGCGCGGCGGGACTTGCTGGTCTGTTCATACTCGGAGGCTTTTACGGAGGGACATCGGCCTACGGATACGGCCTGGGTACATTTACCTCTAATCTCAACACTTTCATCAATCCCTGGGAGATAGGAAGGCTTCTGCCTCAGATGCCCCTGCAGAATTACTTTCAGTATGAGGGTATGGCATATCTGGGGGTTGGTATACTGTTTTTGTTCATAGTGGTCGCTGCCGGTATGGTCTTTCGTATGGCAAGAAAAGTGCCGGAAGCTGCCTTTCATTCCGACAGGATCTACGGAAGGGTGACCATAGGGCTCTTCGTTGTTTCTTTTTTCTCGGCCCTGCTCCCCAATATCAGCTACAATGAGATCAATATCATCTGGATCCCCTATCCGGCCTTTGTGGAGAGGATCCTCGGCGTATTCCGGTCGAACGGCCGTTTCATCTGGCCTGCCATGTATATACTCATTACATCTGCTATAAGCTTTACCGCATATACCTTCAGGAGATACCGTCCGGTGGCGGTAACGGTGCTGGCCGGAGCCCTGATGCTGCAGATCGTCGATATGTCGGCAGCTTTCGCGTCAAGATATGAACTGTACACATCATATCATCCCATTGAGACCATATGGGAGAGCGGGGACTTATCGCAGCTTACGGATGGGGCCCGTGAGTTCATATTCCTGTATACGGAAAATGACATCACCATGCCGACGGCTTATTACGCATATCTGCATGGCATGAGACAGAACAATTATTATTTTGCAAGAGATATAGATGAAAAGGTACAGGAAGGTATAGATCTGTACCGGGCCGAGATAAGCGGCGGCAATTTGAGAGAGAAAGCCGTATACGTGCTGAAACAGGAGGATTATGACGAGAACAGGGCTCTTTATGACAGCCTGGATGCCGATGTGGTCCATGCATATGATCATGTGATGTTCAGGGCAAGAGAGCAGGAAGGGAAATAAAAAAGGATCACGGTTTCCCGTGATCCCGTAAGTGTTCGTCTGATCAGATGACGTACTGCTGGATGACTGACATAACATCATCAGCGTTTCCGTCGGTATGGATGTTAAGGTCTATCGGCTTGGAAAGATCCAGGCTGAAGATACCCATGATCGACTTTGCATCGATAACGTATCTGCCTGATACGAGATCAAAATCATAGTCAAACTTGGTAACATCATTTACAAATGACTTAACCTTATCGATCGTGTTTAATGAAATCTGTACTGTCTTCATGAAAATACCTCCTTTTCATCATTTATTCAATCATTCTCTTCGTTTACGGGTACAATATAAATCCGGCGGGAACAATTGTCAATTCCTAAAAAACACCAAAAATACGGAGTTTTCTAATGAAAAAGGTAGCATTTCACAACCTCGGTTGTAAAGTCAATTCTTACGAATTGGATGGAATTTCGCAGATCTTCCAAAAAAGAGGCTACGAAATTGTGGATTTTGTACAAAAAGCTGACGTATATGTCATAAATACATGTACCGTGACAAATATTGCAGACCGTAAGAGCCGGCAGATGCTCAGCCGCGCAAAAGCGCAAAATCCGGATGCCGTGGTGGTCGCGGCAGGCTGTTACGTGCAGAGCCATCCCGATGCCGCCTCATCAGACATGGTGGATATAGCGGTAGGGAATAATAATAAGGCCCGTATAGTCGACATCGTAGAAGAATACATGCGGGACCGGGGATCGGGAAAGGGATCCAGGTGCGTCGTGACGGATCTTGACAAGCCATGCGGGTATGAAGAACTTCCCATATCGGGGACAGCCGGCCACACACGTGCTTTTTTGAAGATACAGGACGGATGCGACCAATTCTGCAGCTACTGCGCCATTCCCTATGTCAGGGGACGCACAAGGAGCAGAAAGCCCGAAGATATCATAAAAGAGGCAGAGCGTCTTGCCGATAACGGCTATAAAGAGATAGTGATCACCGGCATACACTTAAGCTCCTACGGACTTGACGGGCCCTATAACGGGTTTGCAAAAGAAGGCAGGACCAATGAGGCATTGCTTGATGTGATAGACGGTGTCGGTGCCGTTTCCGGGATAGAGCGCGTAAGGCTTGGCTCGCTTGAAGCCAGGCTTATGACCGAAGGCTTTGTAAAGCGGCTGTCGGGGATGAAAAAGGTCTGCCCCCATTTTCACATCTCCCTCCAGAGCGGATCCGATACGGTCCTTAAAAGGATGAACCGCCACTATACAGCTTCCGAATACCGGGAGAAGACGGATCTCATAAGAAGCTTTTATGAGCACCCGGCCATTACAACGGATGTCATAGTGGGCTTCCCCGGAGAGAGCGAGGAGGAATTCGAGCAGACCAGGCTCTTTCTTAGGGAGACAAACCTCTATGAAAGCCATATATTCAAGTATTCAAGGAGGAAGGGTACGGCAGCCGACAGGATGGAAGGACACCTTACGGATGCGGTAAAGTCCGCCAGGTCTTCGATCCTGATAGAAGAATCAGACAGGCGGAAGAGGGAATTCATGTCCTATTATACCGGCAGGCAGGTCATGGTCCTTACGGAGGATACCGAGATGGAGGATGGGGTGGAAAGGACGGTCGGATACACCCCTGAGTATGTGAAGGTTTCCATACCGGTAACCAAAAGCGGCCTCCTAACCCGAATCTTGTGTTTTGAACTCGGATGCGATAAAATAAACGGGGTATCAGTGTGAACGGATCAATTTCTAAAGAAAAGAGGATGGAAATGCAGAATTTAGGGAACACTCAGTTTTTCAACGTGCAGACGGAGCCGGAGACCGGCGTAAAGGTCGTTCTTGAAACGGTGTATGATGCACTTAATGAGAAGGGCTACAACCCGGTCAATCAGATCGTGGGTTATATCATGTCCGGTGATCCTACGTATATCACAAGCCATAACGGAGCCAGGAGCATGATCATGAAGGTTGAGAGGGATGAGCTTGTGGATGAACTTCTGACATCTTATATAAAGAGTAACGGATGGCGCTGACATGCGTATAATGGGGCTTGATCTCGGAAGCAGGACAGTAGGGGTCGCGATAAGCGACCCGCTTCTTATGACTGCCCAGGGACTTGAGATCATAAGGAGAGAATCCGAAAACAAGCTCAGGAAGACTTATGCCAGGATAGAGGAGATCATAGCTTCCTATGGAGATGTTGAAAAGATAGTGGTGGGCTATCCCAAAAACATGAACAATACCATAGGGGAACGTGCCCAAAAGAGCGAGCAGTTCAAAGAGGCACTCGAGAGGAGATGCGGTATCCCGGTTGTCCTGTGGGATGAGAGACTGACAACGGTTGCCGCAGAGAACTCCATGAAGGAGACCGGCATCCGCAGGGAGGACCGCCACAAATATGTGGACGAGATAGCGGCCATGCTCATACTCCAGGGGTACCTTGACTATGTCAGAGCAGCAGGTCCTGACAGATAAAATTATGGAAAAGATAGCATTTAATACGGATGACGGTGTCGAGGAATTCTATGTTATAGATGAGACCCGCATCAGCAATCGCAATTATATACTTGTATCAGAGAGCCTCGAGGATGAAGCGGAGGCCATGATATTTAAAGATGTATCGGCAGAAAGTGATACGGAAGCTGTATATGTCCCTGTCGAGGATGAGGTCGAGCTCGACGCGGTCGCATCCGTTTTTGCCGAAAGTCTGGGAGATATAGATATTGAATAAGGGTAAGCTGCGGATCATACCACTTGGCGGACTTGACCAGATCGGTATGAACATAACCGCATTTGAATATGATAATGACATTATAGTGGTCGATTGCGGACTGTCGTTCCCGGAGGACGACATGCTTGGAATCGACCTTGTGATTCCCGACACCACTTATCTTGAAGATAATGCGGAGAATGTCAGGGGACTGGTGATCACCCACGGACACGAGGATCATATAGGGGCTCTTCCCTATGTCCTTCAGAAGTTCAAGACCCCCATATATGCCACCAAGCTCACGATGGCACTTATAGAGGGGAAACTGTCGGAACACGGGATGCTCGATGATGTGCAAAGGCAGGTGGTATCCGTTGGTGATGTTGTAAGACTTGGATCTTTTTCGGTCGAATACATCAGGACCAACCACAGCATAACCGATGCCTGTGCCCTTGCCATAAAATCTCCTGTCGGAGTAGTGGTCCATACAGGGGACTTCAAGGTGGATTACACACCGGTATTCGGGGATCCCATAGACCTTGCCAGATTTGCCGAACTGGGCAGCCAGGGGGTCCTGGCCCTTCTGTGCGATTCGACCAATGCCGAACGGCCCGGGTTCACCAATTCCGAGAAGACGGTCGGACAGACGCTTGACAACATTTTTTCGGATAATGCGGACAAGAGGATAATAGTAGCAACTTTTTCCTCAAATGTCGACAGAGTCCAGCAGATCATAAATTCCGCGGAAAGATACGGCCGAAAGGTCATCCTTGAAGGCCGCAGCATGGTCAACATCATAAGGACCGCGATAGACATAGGTTATATCAAGATCTCCGACGGGATACTGACTGATATATCGAAGATTAAGGATTATCCGGACGAAAAGACGGTGATCATAACAACGGGCAGCCAGGGCGAGTCCATGGCGGCTCTTTCAAGGATAGCCGCCAACATGCACAGGACTGTGTCCATCAAGCCCGGTGATCTTGTTGTATTTTCCTCCAACCCCATTCCCGGTAATGAAAAAGCCGTTTTCAAGGTCATCAACGAACTGAGCCTTAAGGGGGCCGAAGTCATCTTTCAGGATGCCCATGTCAGCGGCCACGCCTGCCAGGAAGAGATCAAGCTCATATATACTCTGACAAAACCAAAGTTTGCCATACCCGTTCACGGGGAGCACCGTCATCTGATGGCGCAGAGAAGCCTTGCGATCGAGGTCGGCATACCAAAGGAGAACGTCCTGATACTCTCAAACGGGCAGGTGCTCGAGCTTGATGAGAACAGTGCAAAGGTTGTCGGAGAGGTGGCAAACGGGGCGGTGTTTGTTGACGGACTGGGAGTAGGGGATGTCGGAAATGTCGTGCTCCGTGACAGACAGAGGCTGGCTGATGACGGTATAGTCATAGTATGTCTTACCCTGGAGGAGGGGACCAATATCGTGGCAGCAGGCCCCATGGTCATGTCAAGAGGATTTGTATATATCAAGGAATCCGACGAGTTCATGGAAGAAGCCAGGGAGGTCGTGCTTACGGCCCTTGAGAAGATAAGTGACAAGAACATAACAAGCAGGAACAAGATACGGGACATCATAAAAGATGCCCTTTCGGGCTTCATATGGAGACGTATCAAGAGGAATCCCATGATCCTGCCTATCATAATGGAATTGGAAGAGTGATAACAGGTGCTTAGTGATAAACTGCTGAAGACAACCATAAGTGTTACATCTGCGATCAGAGAGACAAAAGAGTATGAGGATTTTGTGAAACAGCAGAAGATCGCCCGTTCGGATCCCCAGACAAGGAGCCTGATAGAACGGGTCAGAAATCTCCAGAGCAGATTCATGGATATCCCGGAAGACGACAGAAACAGTGATTATGCCGAATCGCTTCAAAACGAATATGAAGAGATCACAGAGAATTCGGCTGTCTATGACTATCTGAGAGCGGAAGCGGTCTACATGACCATGATCCAGGAAGTGCTGGGAAACATCATAGAGACCGTGGATATAGACATATAGGAGTAAACCTTCAAAGGGTGATGAGATGAACATTAAGAGTATAGCCCTGATCTTTATGAGCTTTATCGTAAGAGCCTCGCTACTGGCTGTTGCGATACTGGTCGTATTTCGGACCGGGGAAAAAGCATATGATTTCGGCTTCCGGATTTTTACGGAAGAAGCCGTAAGCCCGGCGCCGGGAAGAGATGTGGCTGTTACGATAGTAAAGGGTGATTCCACGACGGACGTCGGAAAGATGCTCGAGGAAAAGGGCCTGATAAGGGATTACAAGCTTTTTATAATACAGAAGAAGTGCTCGGAGTATGATGATGACATAAAGCCGGGCTTTTACACTCTTAACACTTCAATGACTGCGGATGACATGTTTGCCATAATCGCAGGTAAAAAGGACGGAGAAGGAAGCGAAGAGACCGAAGAGGGCCTTGATGTTTCCGTAGAGATCGATCCTTCTACCGAAGGTGATTCCGCTATCGATAAGGCAGCGGGCGATTGGGAGGGCACCGAGAGCGAGGAAGGGGAAGTACACGATCCTTATGAAGAGGGTGCCAACGTGGAAGAAGGCGAGGATACATCCGAAGCCGAAGCAGAGGATGAATGATGATAACGGATGAGAGATGTTCGGTCTTTATCGAATCCTTAAGTCCGGGCATGACGCCCTTTCTTGAAGAACTCGAAGGAAAAGCGCAGGAGTCGGGTATACCGATAATAAGGCCGGCATCACGCAGTCTCCTCAGATATCTGCTGGCGGAAAATGAGCCGGAAAGCTTACTTGAGATAGGAACGGCTGTCGGATTTTCCGCCATATTCATGGCTTCCTGCTCTTTTGCAGATATTCATATAGATACCATAGAGAATTATGAAAAGCATATAAAAGCCGCGCGTGCAAATATAAAGGCGGCACATATGGAGGACAGGATACGCCTGCTTGAAGGCGATGCCGAAGCAGTTCTTGCGGATCTTGCCGACAGATCGGCGGTATATGACATGATATTTGTTGATGCCGCAAAGGCCCAGTATCCGGATTATCTGCCCCTGTGCAAAAAGCTCCTTCGCAGAGGGGGAGTGCTGGTTTCCGATAATGTCCTCTTTGACGGCGACATCGTGCAGTCAAGATATGCGGTACGAAGGAGGGACAGGACCATCCATTCAAGGATGCGGCAGTATCTGCGGCTCATATCGGAAGATCAAGGGCTTGTTACCACCATACTTCCCATAGCTGACGGCATGGCACTTTCCGTAAAGAAAGAGTGATCAGATGGAAAAACTTGCCAAACCGGAACTGCTGATACCGGCAGGCAGTCTTGACGTATTGAAGACTGCCGTAACATACGGAGCAGATGCGGTATATATAGGCGGCGAGGCCTTCGGCCTCCGTGCCAAAGCAAAGAACTTTACGATCGAAGAGATGGACGAGGGCATAAGGTATGCTCACGCCGCAGGGGTCAGGGTCTATGTTACGGCCAATATACTGGCCCATAACCGAGACCTGGATGATGCTGCAGGGTATTTCGGGGAACTGGACCGGATAGGACCGGATGCCCTGATCATATCGGACCCCGGCCTTTTTACCATAGCACAAAAGGAATGTCCGCAGATCCCGATCCATATAAGCACGCAGGCAAACAACTGTAATTACATGACTTTTGACTTCTGGGAGAAGATGGGAGCCAAAAGGGTGGTGTGTGCAAGGGAGCTGTCACTTGAGGAGATCAGGCAGATACGCGGCCATATATCACCTCAGATGGAAATAGAATGTTTTGTCCATGGGGCCATGTGCATTTCCTATTCGGGAAGATGCCTCCTGTCTTCATTTATGGCGGGAAGGGATGCAAACCGGGGAGAGTGTACGCATCCGTGCAGATGGAAGTATTCCGTGGTGGAAGAGAAAAGACCCGGCGAATACATGGATATTGAAGAAAATGACCGGGGCACCTTCATATTCAATTCCAAGGACCTGTGCATGATAGACCATATCCCCGAACTGATCGATGCCGGGATAAACAGCTTCAAGATAGAAGGACGCATGAAGACGGCACTTTATGTGGCGACGGTTGCAAGGTGTTACAGAAAGGCCATAGATGACTGCTGCAGGTCAAGGGATGAATATGAGCGCAATCTTGACTGGTACAGGTCGGAGATAGGCAAGTGCACCTACAGGCAGTATACTACGGGCTTTTATTTCGGAAAGCCTGATCAGAATGCCCAGATATATGACAACAGCACCTATGTGACGGAAGCGGTATTTCTGGGGACTATAGACCGGGTCCTTCCCGACGGCAGGGTAAAGATCGTACAGAAGAACAAGTTCTGTGTCGGGGACCGGATAGAGATCATGAAAGCTGACGGGACCAATATCAGGGTGACCGTAAAGACTATAGAGAGTGAGGACGGAGTAAGGCAGGAGTCGGCTCCCCATGCATGCCAGGTCCTCTATGTGGGCTTTGACGCAGAAGGAGCGGGAGGCTGGAGCGAGAAAGACCTGCTCAGGATGCAGTCCGCAGGGGTCTGATGAAGGAGATCATATGAGTTTATTATCGGTTGTTGTTCCGTGCTATAACGAGGAAGAGGCGATCCCTCTCTACTATTCGGCCATGACGGAAGTGATGGAACGGTTCGGCAGAGAATATCCCGACCTTGACTTTGAGTTTGTATTCGTTGATGACGGATCTTCGGATGGGACCATGAAAGCCATCAGGGACCTGAGACAGAAGGACGAACGGGTTCATTTTGTGTCGTTTTCACGCAATTTCGGAAAAGAGGCCGCACTGTTTGCCGGACTGTCAAGATCCAAAGGCGATATGGTGGTCTGTATGGACGTCGACCTTCAGGATCCGCCGGACCTTCTCGTGGATATGTACAGGGCGGTTGCCGAGGAAGGTTATGATTCGGCCGCCACAAGGCGTGTCACAAGGGCAGGAGAGCCCAGGATCAGATCTTTCTTCGCAAGGATGTTCTACAGGCTCATGAACAGGATAAGCGATACGGAGTTTGTTGACGGCGCAAGGGATTACAGGATCATGACCAGGAGGATGGTTGATGCCGTACTCGAGCTTGGAGAGAACAACCGTTTCACCAAAGGCATATACAGCTGGGTGGGCTTTAAGACCAAATGGCTGGAGTTCGAAAATGTGGAGCGTATAGTCGGAGAGAGCAAGTGGTCCTTCTTCGGGCTCCTTAGGTACTCATTTGAAGCAATATTGGGTTTTTCCACGGCCCCGCTCTCCTTTGTGATAAGCCTTGGCTTTGTCGTTACAGCATTTGCTTTTATCCTTATTGTCTTTATCGTGATCAGGACGCTCCTCTTCGGGGATCCGACGAGCGGCTGGCCATCCATGATATGTATAGTGGTATTCTTTTCGGGCACACAGCTTCTGTGCACAGGTATAGTCGGAGCCTATCTGGGCAAGACCTATCTTGAGACCAAGAACAGGCCCATATTCATCGCGAGGGAAGAGGAGTAGACCATATGCCGGGCAGGACGCTTACCGTTGTGGTTCCCGTATACAGAGTTGACAGGGAATACCTTGAGGAATGTTTTAAGAGCATACTGGCCCAGACTTTTACCGATTATGAACTTGTGATCGTAGATGACGGTGCGCCCGATGATATAAGGGACTTCATGGCTGGATATGATTTTAGCCCGGCGGATGTTAAGATCATAAGGCAGGAAAATGCGGGAGTGGCGGCAGCAAGAAACCGGGGGATAGAAGCCGCTTCCGGCAGATATATAACCTTTATCGATTCGGATGATACGGTAAAAGATGACATGTTTGAAAAAACCGTCTCTTACGCCGAAAGAAACGGACTGGAGGTCCTGATGTGGGGCATCAACTGTGTATACCCGGATCACATTTACGCTTTTTCACCCTATCTGTGCGATATCCCCCATTTCTCGGAGAAGATGCTCGAGGAGGTCCAGTTCAAGTGCCTGGTGGGAACCCTTCCGTTTTATGTATCGCCGCCGGCGGGACCTGATGCGGCGGGATCGGCCTGTGCCAAGCTTTACGACCTGGACTTTCTTCGTACACATGATCTCAGGTATACCCCGGGCCTCGTAAAGTCCGAGGATATGCTCTTTAACCTGAAAGTCTTTGATGCTGCGGAGCATGTGGGCTTCCTGCACAGTTTTTTTTATGATTACAGGCAGCATGACCGGTCGGCATCATTTATATACAGGGAAAACGGACTGGATCTGATGACCCCGGTCCTTTATCACATAAGGCAGCACCTGGAGGAAAAGAAAAAGCCGGACCTCTATTTCCAGGTTTATTATATGCGGTGCATGTTTTTCTATCTTGAGAGCATGGACTGCGACTACCTTCATCCGGACAATCCCGCCCCTTTCATGGACCGTATACGCCAAATGGGTGCGAGAGCTTCGGAGGAACCATATGCCACGGCATTTAAAAACCTTTCCGGCAGATATCTTACCTTTGCAAGAAAGATCCCCCTCTTTCTCATAAGGCACAGGATGTTTCTGCTTCTGGCATTGTTTTTCGGGGTATACAGAAAGATGGGAAAATAGGAAAAGGGTCTTATGGATATGGATGAAAATAAGGGCATGCCGGCAGTTTCCATAGTGATGCCGTGCTACAACACAGAAAAATATCTGAAAAAGACCATGGACTCCATATTCGGCCAGTCCTGTAAGGACTATGAGATCATCATGGTCGATGACGGGAGCACCGACGCTACGCCAAGGCTTCTTGATGAGTATGCGGCAGCATATCCCGATATCATACAGGTCTATCACAAGGAGAACGGAGGACAGTCCACAGCCAGGAATCTCGCCCTTGATAAGGCAAAGGGCATCTATATCCTTTTCTGGGACAGTGATGATTATGCCGAGGTCGATTATATTGAAAGGCTTCTTAAGGCAGCTTATGAGAATGACAGCGAAGTTGTCCTGTCAGGGTCACATTATGTGGATGAGAACGGTGTGGTCATTGAAAACCTTAATTATCCGGTCGACCGCTTTCCGGGCTATGCCCTCCGCAGGCTGTCACCCCACGGCAAGCTTTACAGGCGGGATTTTCTTGACCGGCATCATATCCGCTATGTCCCGGGCAAGCTCTATGAGGACAACCCCTTCAATCTCAAAGCCCTCTTTCTGTGTAAGAATCTTGCCATACTTCCCTATACGGGCCATTATCAGGTCGTTCATCCGGGAAGCTCCATGTCCAGCGATCTGACAGAGGACAAGGTCCCTTTTGATGCGCTCGAGGAGGCTTTTGCCTATGTGACAGACCGGAAGGATGAGGTCAACGACTATGATGTCTTTGAGTTTACGGCTCTTAGCTTTCTGACCTATTTTATCTTTCTCGGAAACCGTGAACATATGCAGGCGGCCCTTCACAAATACAGAGGATGCAAGTATTCAAAGTCACTTGTTGAAAAGCTCTGTGATTTTGCCCAGAGGGTGGTCCCGCAAAGACTGCCGGGCTACAGCCGTAATCCCCATGTCGGTATCTTCAGGGAAAGAGAGCTGCAGCTGCGCCACAGGGCCGGTGTCTGGCTCTTCGTCCGGCTTGTGAGGACCCATACACTGAAACTGTTCGCAAAGGTATATTATCTGCTCATAAGGTGAGGATCTTATCAGAGACTGTTTTTGATGTGATCCGCAAACCACGGCGGTATAGAGCCGGCAAATTCCTGTCCACGGGATGCGATCTGCATGCCGCGTATCCTTTTTTTGATGAACAAAGGGAAGTGATCCAGAACGAACTGCTTGATGGCAAGCAGAATCCTGGTGCGCTTTATCCTGCCCTCATCAAGGTGGCATACTCCGTGTGCCTTCTGGATACGGATGGTCTCCATCATGGTATCGAGATAATTGACGCTCGACGTTCCGTCAGCGGTCGTTATGCATATGATGTCCCCCGTATCGCAAAATGATACTCCCAGATCGTGGGCGGTAAGAAGAAGATCATAGTCGGCACTGTACCGGTATGATGTATCAAAGGGGTGGTCGCGCAGGAAACTGCTTTTGGCGAATACGGACTGGTGGGAAAAAGGCATGGTCTTTTCTATATCTTCAAGGGATTTGGCAAACATGTAGAATCTGCCGAATTCATATACCGCACAGTCTCCGTATATTATGACGGGGTCATCTGCTGCGGCAGCTGCCGCGGAACTTACCGCACCGGTGCTGTAAAAGCAGTCGCCGGCGTTCATGAAGCAGATATAGGAACCCGTGGCTAGGGCTGCAGCCTTGTTCATGGCATCATATATACCCTCATCGGGTTTGCGGTTGTAGATGAAGGTGATGCCGCGGTCTTCAAAAGACTTACGGAAACTCTCGACTACATTCAAAGTGGTGTCAGTGGATTCCCCGTCCTCGATGATATACTCAAGGTCATGGTAGTCCTGTGCGAGGACCGAACGCATGGTAAGCGGGAGAAGTGCCGCCGCGTTATAACATATGGTGATGACCGTGATCCTGTCGTTCATTTTATAAACCTTCAGACTTATGTATGATCTTTTGACCCTAACATCATACATATAAAACAGATATTATGCAATCGGGACAGATATTTATGATATAATACCGACGAAGTCAAAATCCTGACCGGAAGTCCTGTGCTTCTTTCCGTACAGGCCGGGACATGTTTCAAAAAGGAGACGCAAGATGAAAAATCCCAAAAGAGTAGTCAATTACATCAAGGAGAACCTTGGGGAGGTCAAGCATACGACCCTTAATCCCGAAGGCCCCGGTGTAGTCAGGATCCATATGGTGCCGCCAAAGTACGACGGTCCGGAGCCCGTGGGAAGTATAGTCATACTGAACGGACAGGATGTGATCCCCATAAATGTTTCGTGGGCAGTACTGCTGTCCATGCTGATAGATGCCATAAACGAGTATCACGGGCGTCCCATAACCGACGAGGATACTAAAAAGATAGTTGACAGTACCCTGATACGTGCAAGGAGCGTATACAGGATGATACCAAAGTTCATTCTCAGAAAAGACATATTCAGGATAATGAACACCTTTAAGCAGATCGCATACGGGGAGGTTCCGGATGAGGAGATAGAGTATATGGACATCGGCCGCTATGCCGATCACATGCGTGCTCCCCACAGGATGGACCTGATGGTATCCGCAATGACAAAGGGGGGAGGATGGCACTGCAATCAGAAGTGTATCCACTGCTATGCAGCGGGACAGGAGATGGCAGATGAAGAGGAGCTTTCCACACAGGAATGGAAAGATATAATAGACAAGTGCCGTAAGGTCTGCATCCCACAGGTGACCTTCACGGGAGGCGAGCCAACCATGAGAGAAGATCTTATTGAGCTCATAGACCATGCAAAGTGGTTTGTGACCAGGCTCAACACCAACGGGATAAAGCTTACAAAGGAATACTGCAAAGCCCTTTTTGATGCCTCCCTTGACAGCATACAGATAACATTCTACTCACATGACGAGGCAGTACACAATGAGCTTGTCGGGGCACAGATGTATGGACAGACCCTCGCCGGGATCAAAAATGCCCTTGAGGCGGGCCTCAACATCTCCGTCAATACTCCCTTGTGTACCAGGAACCGTGATTATACGGAAACGCTCAGATTTCTGCATGATCTGGGAGTGACATATGTTACATGTTCCGGTCTTATCACAACGGGAAATGCAGCTCTTTCTCAATCTGAAAGCCTGCAGCTTGGCCCTGACGAGATCCGGGGCATACTGAAGGAGGCTGTTGATTATACATATGCGAACGGGATGGAGATAAGCTTTACTTCTCCCGGCTGGATAGATCAGGAATTCTTTGAAGAATGCGGCCTTAACATGCCCACATGCGGGGCCTGCCTATCCAATATGGCAATAAGCCCGGGCGGGAATGTGGTACCCTGCCAGAGCTGGCTGACCGACGGCAACCTGGGGAATTTCCTGAACGAGGACTGGGAAAAGATATGGTACAGCGGCAAATGCGCAAACAGAAGATACTTCTCGGCAATGATGACGGGAACCTGTCCTTTAAGGACCGGGAAGGAAGGAGGTTCTTATGAGAAATAAGATCACGGCATTCTTTTTCACACTCCTTGTCGGCCTGCTCCTTTTTGCCACTCCGGTCATGGCCGATACGGACGATATATTGAACTATACCATCACCGTTGACGTAAATGATGATGCGACCCTTAACCTGAATTACCATATAGACTGGAAGGTCCTTGATTCTGGATCGGGGATCGGCCCCCTTTCCTGGATGAAGATAGGTATACCCAACAGTCATGTGGTATCGGCACAGGGAATGAGCGGGACGGTTGATCACATCAACCTGTCGGGAAACTATGCGGAGGTATATCTGGACAGGGAATATTATGAGGGCGAAGTGGCCAGCGTTGATTTCCTTATCGTCCAGGATTATATGTACCAGGTCAACAAGCTGAAAGAGGGTGAGACGGTATACTCCTTTACCCCCGGATGGTTTGACGATATCAGGGTCGAAAAGCTCGTTATAAAGTGGAATAATGAAAAAGCGGTATCCTTTACCCCCGAATGCCTCATGGACGGAGCCTATAATGTCTGGGAGACATCCCTTTCAAAGGGCGATAAGTTTACAGTGACCATGACTTATCCCAATGATGCATACGGTTTCGATCTTTCAAAGACCATTGAAGAGGAAGAAGGCGGCGGGCTCAGCGATACCATAGCTGAGATCATAGGAGGACTGGTCTGCTTCATGACAACAGCAGGATTTTTCGTGATCCCGGTCCTTCTCGGCTATCTTTTCAACCGCGGCTTCAAAGGGAACAGTCCGACCATTACCAAGACAACACGTACCAAGATAACTTATTTCGATTCCTGCCCGGGATGCGGGGCTCCCCGTAAAGAAGGGTCAAAATTCTGCGAGTTCTGCGGCAAATCCCTCGTAAAGAGCGAGGAGACCATAACCGATGAACAGCTGAAGAAGGAGGAGAAGGCGGCTTCGGCATTTACCAAGAACGGTGAATACAGATACGGTATGGACCCCAATGTCTTCATCAGGGTCAATTCCGTAAGTGTTCCAAACCCTCATTATCATGCACCTTCAAGGAGCAGCCGCTCCCATCACAGTTCCTGCGCCCACAGTTCATGTGCCTGTGCCTGCGCCTGTGCCTGTGCGGGCGGCGGAAGGGCAGGCTGCACCATGAAGGATTTCTATAACACCAACCTTAAGCTTCGCGCACTGGCAAAAGCCACGGGAGAAAAGATTTGATAAAGGACATTATCGCAGAAAGAGTAAAAGAGACAGATGCCATAATAGAGGGCTTTCTTCCCGAAGAGACGGGCTTTGCAAGGACTGTCAGGGAGGCCATGAACTACAGCATACATGTGGGCGGAAAGAGGCTTCGGCCCATACTCATGCAGGAAGTATACAGGATGTTCGGAGGTAGCAGGGAGGATATCCTCCATCCCTTCATGGCTGCCATTGAGATGATACATACCTATTCACTCTGCCACGATGATCTTCCCGCAATGGATAACGATATGCTGCGGCGGGGCAAACCAAGTACACATGCGAAGTTCGGCGAGGCCATGGGTATACTGGCAGGTGACGGTCTTCTCAATTATGCCTTCGAGACGGCAATGAAGGCCTTTGACTCTGTAAAGGAAGATGATGCCGTCCTTACGTGGAATGTGATACGGTCACTCAGGATACTTGCGGACAAGGCCGGTATTTACGGGATGATCGGAGGCCAGGTGGCGGACGTTGAGGCCGAAGATCAGCCGGCAGAAGATATCACTATGGACAGGATCGGGTTCATACATGAGAACAAGACTGCGGCAATGATCGAATCATCCATGATGATCGGGGCGGCCCTTGCGGGAGCTTCCCCCGAAGATCTTGACAGGGTAGAGAAGATTGGATCCGATATTGGACTGGCTTTCCAGATAAGGGATGACATACTTGATGTTACCGGAGACGATAAGACGCTTGGCAAGCCGGCCGGAAGCGATGAGCGGAACGGTAAGGCAACATATGTGTCGCTTGTGGGATATGAGAAGGCCGTGGAGGATGTTGCGGCCATATCCCAAAGGGCTGTGGATCTGCTTGAAGAACTTCCGCAGGGTGCGGGCGTGAAGGGACAGGTGCTGAAGGAACTTATAAGGAGCCTTGTGAACAGGGACAGATAATTGCCTGTCAGAACTTTTTTTGATATAATTGTCGGTGCAAATTCCAAAGAAAGCTGACTTTACGCGGATACTGTGAGGTGACAGTAAATGCCCAAGAAAATAGCACTTTTTTCGTGCGGCTGGGCCTTCGATCTTTTGCATGACTATTCCAAGGGAGTAGTCAGACGTATGCAGGGGCTGGACGTTGATCTGTATATGTTTGTCTGTTTCCCGCCCTACGTGGATGACGAGACCCAGAAGATCGGTGAACTGAACATATTCGATCTGCCCCACATGGAGGATTTTGACGGGGTACTGGTCCTCGGTAATGCCATAGATCATATAGGGGTTTATGAGAATATCATCAGAAGATGCAAAGAGGCAGGTGTTCCTGTAGTATCGACGGGACGAAAGAGCAAGGATGCCTATTTTGTCGGCAGTGACAACTATGAAGGTGCCACAAGCCTGTACACGCATCTGGTTGAGGTTCATGATGTAAGACACCCGGTCTTCATAGCGGGTAATCCCAATAACGACGATTCTAACACCAGGCTTGAGACCCTCTGCGAGGTCATGACGGATCATGATATCGCAACCGATGGCATCGAGGTTTTTTACAGCCACTGGGAACCCAAGCAAACCGTTGATTATATACATGAAAAGTACGGGGACAGGAGCGTCCCACTTCCGGATGCCTTTGTCTGTGCCAATGACACTATTGCGATCGCTGCGTGCCTTGCTCTTGAAGAGATAGGATATGAGGTCCCCAGTGACACCATAGTGACCGGTTTTGACAATGACTATACTGCCGAGATATACAGCCCGTCCATAACGAGTGTGGATCAGAGGTTCGGCGATCTGGGCGCTTATGCCTTAAGGCTCCTTCTCGATGTCATGGACGGCAACAAGAGAAACCGCGAGGTATATATAGGCTGTGAGATGTTCCAGAGTGAGAGCTGCGGCTGCAGTTGCCTGCATGATCTTGACTATTTAAGACGCATGCACGGGAAGAGCGTTTTCTTCGACCGGATGATGACAACCATTTTCGAGAGGAATGTTACCATGGTCGAGGGTGAGATGCTCTCAAGTGTCACCTTTGAAGAGTTTGAAACCAACATGAGACGGGCTTTTTCGAGTGACAAGTCTTTTATCGGTGAATCCTTTCATGTTGTTATAGAGCCGGGCTTTCGAAAGGCCATGACCAATATCAATGCGAAGTTTCGGACCCGGGGATACAGCAGGATAATGAATGCCATATATTCGATGGAAAACGGTAAGGTCATGAACTTTCCCGAGTTCGAATCAAGAAAGCTGGTCCCTTATATAGATCCGGATAAGAAGAACAGGGTCTTTGTGTTCGTGCCCATACACGAGGTCATGGATAATTACGGATATATGATCTTCTGCGATAATGTTGACATCGTGGGAAACGGTAACCATCTATTTGAGTACATTTCCAGGATCGACGTTATGATGTCCAAGGTCAGGCAGAACATAAGCCTGAGGGTTTTGAACAAAAGGCTGGTTGAGCTTACCGAAACGGATGTGATGACAAAAGTCAAGAACCGTGCGGCATATTCGTCACGTGAGGCGGAGATCAATTCCATCATCCGGTCAGGTGCCCGTATCGAATTCGGTATAGGCCTCTTTGATATCAATGATCTGAAGAAGGTCAATGACAATCTGGGACATGAAGCGGGTGACGCTTATATAGTCAACTGCTGTTCGATGTTATGTGATGTTTTTTCACGCAGTCCCGTCTTCCGTATAGGAGGTGATGAATTCGTCATCCTTCTTAAGGATAATGATTACCGGGATCGTGAAAGGCTGATGAAGAAGGTCATATCCAGGATGGAAGAGATCGCGGCCAAGGATCCGCCTCCGGAGGAGAGGGTATCCATCGCCGGCGGCATCGGGATATTTGATCGTGATAAAGATGATAAGGTTGCGGATGTATTTGCGAGAGCGGATGCAGCCATGTATGAGAACAAACAGATGATTAAGGAGAAAAGGCTATGAGACTTGTTACAAGATCTGATTTTGACGGACTGGCATGCGGAGCCCTGCTTCTTGAAGCGGGAATAATCGATCACTGGAAGTTTGCACATCCCAAGGATCTGCAGGACGGACAGGTGGAGATCACAAGCGATGACTGTCTTGCAAACGTTCCTTTTGTTGAAGGCTGCGGCCTCTGGTTCGACCATCACTCAAGTGAGGAAGAGCGTAATGAACTTGAGGGAAGATACAAGGGAAAGTGTGACAGCAGTGCGCCTTCCTGCGCAAGGGTCATATATGAGTATTACGGGGGCAGGGACAGGTTCCCCCAGTTTGATGACCTTATGGTGGCTGTCGATAAGGTCGACAGCGGTAATCTTACAATAGATGAGATACAGAACCCCAAGGGATGGATACTCGTCGGATTTCTGATGGATCCCAGGACAGGCCTCGGACGTTTCCGCGATTTCAGGATCAGTAACTACCAGCTCATGGAAGAACTTCTCGTTGCCTGCGGCGAGAAGACAACTGATGAGATACTGAGCATGCCCGATGTTGTCGAGAGGATCGAATTATATGAGGACCAGACCAGAAAATTCCGCGAGATGGTAACGGAGAATACGGAAGTATACGGCAATCTGATAGTTACGGATCTGCGCGGTGTCGAGACCATATATACCGGGAACAGGTTCATGATCTACAGCATGTATCCCGACCAGAACATATCCGTATGGATGACCCCCGGAAAGGGAGGTCAGGGACTTGCCTGTGCGGTTGGTTACAGCATCCTGAACAGGACGGCGACCCTGGATGTCGGAAGCCTCTGCCTTAAGTACGGCGGTGGCGGACACGAGAAAGTCGGAACCTGTCAGTTCGCATCCTATGAGGATGCCTGCGTGATGCTTGAAGAGCTTAAGACGCTTGCAAATTCATAGAGAGTAGGATATAAAATACAAGGGCCCGGCCGGAGATATCTCCTGCCGGGCTGTTTATTATCATCCAACAAGAAAACCCCATCCGACATCAGCCGGTTGTGGAAAGTTTATCTTGTAACAGAAGTTGATCAGTGATCATGGGAAGTATCCGCCAATTCTTTCGGAAGGTACATGTACCACAGATACCCGTTGCGGCCTCTCTCCTTTACCTGATAAAGAGCGGTATCCGCCCGTTTTTTGAGTGTGGACAGATCATTTGCATCATAGGGGAAACGGGCCGCACCGGAAGAAAAGCTGATGTTAAAGTCCACCTTTTTCCCGTTCTCGTCGGGCAGCTCGAAGGAACTTAAGTCCTCATTGGTCCGGCAGATCTTTGCGGTAACTTCATCGACGCTTGTCATATCCGTCATTACCACGAATTCATCACCGCCGAAACGAGAGATGATGCCGGATCCGGAGAAATTCTTTTTCAGGGCCTCCGAAAAGGAGATAAGGAACTTATCACCTGTATTATGACCGAAATTGTCATTTACCTGCTTAAAGTAATCAAGGTCAAAGAAGATCAGTGCACAGTCTTTGCCACGGGCCAGCCGGTTTTCGGCAGCTATGTCAAAGGCACGCCTGTTAAGGACACCGGTGAGCGGGTCATGGGTGGACAGCCGCTCGAGTATCTCATTGTCTCTCTTTGACAGCCTGTACATGTTGGCTATAAGGACTACAACGACCATAAGAAGTACCGCAAGGAAGTAAAGGACATAGTTCCTGAAAGTGTGCATGGTCGCCGAAAGGGTGTTTCCGGGTATACGTACCACAACATACCATCCGGGCATGGAATGTATCCTTGAGCAGTGCTGTGAGTATACGACATCCCCGATGGAATAGCTTATGCCTATATCGTCCTCCAGATGCCGGATACGGTCCAGCCATTCGGTATATACAGGGACATCTTCATCATTGATGGAGCCCATGGCCAGATAGGAATTGGTCCAGTTCCCGTTTGCGTGTTCATCCGATCCGGCACACTGGATGAAGTTGGCAGATTCGGAATTCATGAGCCATATCTCTATATCGTTGTCCAGAGAATTGGTAGCAGCCACCTTTTGAAGGTCCGCGAGCTTATAGGTGGTAAAGAGGAACCCGTGACGGCCCCTGCCGTACTTAAGTATAGAGAACATGGTTATGACAGGCTGTCCGTATACCGATGAACGGTAGGGTGCTGATATGGACACGGGATTTGCAAGGGCTGCTGTATGGAGGAGTTCCCATTTTTCAAACTCACGGGCTTCCTCAGCCGTTGCATATTTTTTCCCGGACTGGTCTATGAAGCCGGCGCTTAAGTAACCGGCATCCCTGTTCTTTTTAAGGGCCTCGTATATCTCCTCGGGACCGGAATAATCCTGCGATGACAGAAGCTTTGCCATTTCGTCGGCAGACTCCGTCATATACTCTATGGAGGAGTTCATCTTCTCTGTCATTATGGTGCAGATCTCGGCCGACAACTGCTTGTCATGACTGGAAATGAGTTCATTGAAGGCAAGTATCAGCAGGCTGATGGCACCGATAAAAACGGCAAGACATATGAAAAGTGTCAGATAGAAGAATCTGCCGCTCTTTATTATCTTGGTGCCCTGATCGGATAAAATGTTACTGTCTGTTTTCATTCTGTTCAGTTCTGCCTGAGCACTTCCTCAACTTCGGGACTGTTCAGGGTTTCCTTGTTGACCGTGACTACACCGGTATCGACGAAGCGGACCGGAGGGGTGACCTTATCCATTATCTCCAGAGCGGATATAACCCCGCGGTAACCCATTTCATACTGGCGCTGTAATATAGTGGAAGCCCTGTATTCCTGTGACATGATAAGATCCCTGATCTCATCGGAAAAATCAAAACCGACCACGGTGATATCGGTACGTTCATTTTCTCCTATGACCCGGCATATGGCCCTGGTGGGACCGTTATTTGTTCCGTACAGGCCTTTTACATCGGGATATTTTTCAAGAAATTCCTTTACCAGTTCATGCCCGGTGTCAACATTACCGTTGCAGTTCATGATATCGGATATGATGCTCCATTTGCCGGGTGCATTGTTGGACCAGTACTGGTAAAAGCCGGCAAGGCGTTCGCTTATGGTCTGCGAATTGGCTGCTCCTACCATGATGCCTACCGATACATCATCATAATTTGAAAAACCCGCTGCGTGAAGACGGCTCAGCATTTCCTTGGCCGCATTCTGGCCTGCATAGAGGTTGTCCGTCATATAACATACATCGAAGCTTTCGGTATTGGCTGCCGTATCTATAAGAACAACCGGGATACCAAGGTTGTGGACTCTGTCTATATCGGGGGCCAGCTCCACAGAATCATCGGGAGCAAGTATCAGGGCATCGGCGCCCCGGTCTACTGCCTCTTCTATAAGGATACGCTGGTTTGGCCAGTCAGTTTCATTGAAGGTACCACCGCAGTATATATTGCACTCATATTCCACTCCCGCAGCCTTGACCCCCTCTACTATGACGTTCCAGTAGCTTGAGTCCATTACCTTAATGATAAGGTAGATGTCCTTCCGGCCATCGATAACATCGGTCAGGGGTTCGAAGTGAGAGATCTCCTGTGAGATCGGAGTATCAGACCCGTTACCGCCGGTCCGGCATCCCATAAGACTGAACACGGGTATTAAGATGAGGATAAATAGCAGACAGATCTTTCTCATGATATTACACCCCAAAACACAAAATACAACCAAAAAATATCACTTAAAAAACCGTTTGTAAATAAAAAGAATGAAGCTATGGAAGCCTATCGGCAACTTTAACTAAATTGCAGATTTATTTATGTGTATTATTCCATCTTTACTACTGACATGCTAGCATGTTAATCTGATAACGTCAATAACATGTTAGTTCGTATCAGACGAAATAACGAGGCTTAAACAAACAGGAGGAAGGTTTATGAAGAAGAAAGTATTATCAGTCATTCTGGCTGCGACAATGGTCGCTTCCATGCTCAGTGCCTGCGGTCTTCAGG
>JAILLI010000121.1 GCA_024693225.1 Lachnospiraceae bacterium | reverse complement strand
AAAGAGATTAAAGAGGATCGCAAGTTTGCGGAGGATATGCATAACTGGTCGGATGTTTTGAGAAACCTCAAACATCCTGATTAATCCATTTATAGAGAATGATTCTTATTAGATCCGAAAAATCATTGCCGAAAATGTCAGCTTTCGGTATTATTAAACAATAAATATAAAACACTTTAATACACATTAATGTATATTAATGTGGCCTGATTGTAGTTGTGTATATCATTCATTATTCTGTTCAGACCCGTATATATCTACTTGAGATGCCTGTCTTTTGTGCTCTTCCTCGATAGCAGCATAGTGTTTTGAAGTGGTGTTGATGTCAGAGTGTCCCAGAACGTCCGCAACCATGTAGATATCGCCTGTTTTGTTGTAGAGAGCGGTTCCGTATGTACGCCTGAGTTTATGCGGGGTAAGTTTCTCATCTAATCCCGTGTTCTGGCCGTATTTTTCGATCATATGCTGAATGCTTCGGACGGAAAGTCGCTTATGTTTTAAGGAAATGAAAAGTGCCGGCTCATCCGGATCATCTTCGGATAGAAGAGTAGGGCGTTCGCTGTTTATATAATCCCTCAGCGTATTTCTAATATTCTCGTTTAAATACAGCTCATCTTCAAATCCGCCCTTTCTGACGATCTTGACCGTATTGCTGTCAAAGTTCACATCAGATAGATCAAGCCCCACGCATTCTGACACTCTCATACCGGTGTTCAGCAGAAGAGTGATTATTGCCAGATCCCGCTTGGCGGTATGTTCAGACATTATTCGCTGCCGCTCACTTACCGAAGACACATTTTCAACGGAGTTTACAAGCATTTTTACCTGATCGCTGTCCAATCTGCGGATCTTCCGGCTTTCTTTTTCAACTCTCTTGTTAACCGCTTTTAAGGTCGGATCATTTTCCAGGTAATCGAATTTGACCAGATATTTGAAGTAATTCCGTATCGTAGCCATTTTTCTTGCAACTGAACGCTCCTTTACCGGCTTTGAAATCCCTTTTTTGTCCGGCTTATGGCCTTCTGCGACATAATTCTGGAACTCATTTATATCCTGCGGGCCGAGATTCTTAATCGCATCAAACGGAATATCTCTTATTTCCACGTCACTGTACAGGGGATTGCTATCCTTTATATACTGATAAAAGAAATGCAGATCCTGCGTATAATTGAACGCCGTACTCAGTTCATGCTTGATAAGACATTCCTCAACAAAACCATGCACATGCTGCGGAAGCAACTTTTTCAGATTGTTGGTTTCCCGTCTGCGTTTCTGGTCTAATGCGTTATAATATGCTGATTCCTTACCCATGATCGTCCTCCGTATACAGAATAACACAAAACTCGGATTTTGTGCAATGGTAAATATCTGTCTAAGATCCGGATGTTAAATGAATTTCTAAAATACCCCATGCAATATTTAACGCAACACTGTTGAGTTTACTCTTGGGCATGCGGACGTTCGTCGCCCTACTCTTTCCAAAACGCTCTGTATGCGATTTTTGTGATAAACAACCGGGAAAACCTGCATTAAAGGCTCTCAAAATCGCAATTTTGAAAATCATTGCTTTGAAGCCCAGCTGATGAACAGCCAGATGAGTCTCCAGACGAGTCTGTATAAGATAAATGCCCCAATACCTATCAACGGAGCGATCCATAACGGTTTATTAATAAAATAAAGAACTATTCCCGCGATAACGGTCGTTATGACGATAAACTTGGCCGCAAACCAAAACCATGTTATATTTACGATCGCCCGACCGATCTTTTCATTCTTCTGATCCTCGTTTGCGTCCATTCGATTTTCCTTCCGGATCCTATCTCAAAATGGCATTTAACGATTCCAAGATTGACCTTGCTAAAGAAGCCTCCCTTATCAGTAAACTCCACAGATCCATCTTCACATAGTTTTATCATAAAACTTTGCTGGTTC
Source organism: Lachnospiraceae bacterium (assembly GCA_024693225.1). Lineage (GTDB taxonomy): Bacteria > Bacillota > Clostridia > Lachnospirales > Lachnospiraceae > UBA2868. Next base: position 11,999 of record JAILLI010000121.1, on the reverse strand, counting down.
ATCGCTGTAGGCGCTAGAAGCGCCATTTCAATGCCCCTCTCAAACCATTCAGGCCTCTCTCCTGTTGCTTGACTGATTTGGTCAATAGGCTTTGATCTGTGGTTTTGGCCCTGATTTTCGCCATAACCGATTGCTATGGATATTACGATCTTTTCTCCCGGATCCACTTCAACCGGGATCTTCTTTCTGCTAAAAATGCCAGCCCAGCAAGTATTCAATCCGAGTGTCTGGGCATACAGAACCAATTTCTCCCCGTAATACCCTACTTTTTCATCTAAATCCGGATCAGATTCCTTCCCAACACACGCTATAACACTGGGGGCAGAATTTAGTCCGGAAGTCCGGTTAAGCAACTTGTTATAAGTCTTTCCAGCATCCTCGATATACTGCAGATGAAGACGGCTCTCTCGGTTAAGCTCTTCTATCTTCTGGTGAATCAACTCCACCTTCTCATCTTCTATCCAGTCTGATTTGTAGTTTCTGACCGAATGCCTTGCGTAGATAGCTTCTATCTCTGTCATATTACACCCTGTTATCTAAGTCAATTTGCCTGAATATATATCATATCAAAACCCAGCGGGTCTTCACGAATAATTCCATCGATACCGCCATCATTCGAGGGAGGTGTTACAGTTGCGGATCCCTCTAATCCACCGCCGTATCCCATTTTTGTCAGAAGATTAACGACTAACTGCTCAAATCCTGTAGGGGTTAGTTTCATTACTTCTGTCATTAGATCGTCAGCCAGAGCATTATTAATCGTATTAAATGCATCCTTGAGTATCTCATCTGGTGATTTATCACTCGATGAAGGTTGACTTGATGTATTGTTATTCGAGCTTTTATTTATGAAATCTCGAAACGAATCAAAACGGCTCAGATAATTATTATCAATTATATCTGCATCAGCCAATGCAGCCTTACCCGCATCACTTAAAACATACTTTGCCCTAGCCGGACTATCAATCAGGCCCGCTTTCTTCAAGTAAGTTCTTGCCCATCCAACACGACTATAAAAAACTGATAGTTTCCCACTCGGAAGCATCAGAGAACGTTCTTCATCACTAATTCCAAGCATATTTATAAGGTCCTTCTTCATTTCCTTATATGTGTGGATCTGACCGTCTGATAATTCCCTCAAAACCGCACCATATAGTTCATTGTATTTTGGTATCGACATTTGTGTTCTGACACATACATTGGCAGAAAGGATATAGAATAACCTATGAATGCTGCCAAAGCGGATTTTAACCGGATGACTGATGCGCTTAGAGGTCTTTGCAATGAAGGCGCAGTTTATTTCATAGCACCGTCAGAACCTTTTGAAGAATCAAGCTTTGAAGGGGATATGGAAAAGCTCGGGGATCTGTACTGGCTCAGGTTTAATGATGCGAAAGGCTAGCTTGACGCCATAAAGAGTTATCTTACTGCCTAGAATCTGCTGCCGCATTTCGGACAGTATTCGAAGTCCTCTCCCGTCATGTAACCGCAACTCTGACAGACTTTTACGGATGATTGCCCATCCATGACTTTTGTAAGGTCTTCCTGCCTTATTTCTATATTTTCACCGTTTGCGATACGCTTTCCGACTTCGGGATCAAGTTCATACAGGGCATGGCAGCACGTGGTCTCTACATAGTATTTCTTACCCCACTTGAATGTCGGTATGAAGAAAAGAGACAAAACGGTATAGGTCATAAACACCTTAAAGCTTCCGTATGCACCGCAAAGGGTGCAGCTCATAAGCTGGTTTATGTCAAAATCCTTCCTTCCCTGTGTGAACCCCATTATTAAGAACATCCGGATATCTCCTTTTTACGTGATACTTTTCCAGATCCTCAAGCATCTGTACCCTTCTCATCGGAAGACTCGGATGGTAACAGAATTCGTCTTTGCACCATGCATCAAAGTATATTCCTCTTTCCATATCAGCATACCTCTCCAAAATGTGACCGCTTCGGTCATTCTAGGGAAGGATCGTCATCCTCACCTTATTCTTACGGGTTCCTTCAGCCGCCTCTTCATAAACAATATCACCGGCAACGCTCTTTATGACTGACAGGGACAGCTGATCACCGCATTGCATAAGATCGTAAAGTTCTGTTCCGTACAGCAAGGTAAAAGTGATGATCTCTTTTTCCTCGGAATACTCGATCACGCATCTTATATCCGGCTTTTCCAGGCGGGAGGCCAGCATATGCCACGCAGTTTCTTCGAAAGCAAGGAGCAGATGATGGGTCATTCTGTGCGAAATACGGTTTCTGACACAGAAATCTTCTATTTCGCTTTGTGCTCCGGGAAAATCAAATGCTTTGTCCGTAATGTCGATCTCAAGGACTTTGAGCTTTCTGATAAATTGGCGCGTTTTTTCCCTCTTCGGGTCTACAAATATCTCCTGCGGCGTGCCTTCTTCATATATACCGCCCTCGTCCAGATAAAACACACGATTTGCTATAGCCTGCGCAAAGTTCATTTCGTGAGTAACGATCATCATCGTCTTACCCGTACGGGCAAGCTTTCTGATAACCGCGAGAACCTCTCCTACCATTGTGGGATCAAGCGCACTGGTCGGCTCGTCAAGCAGTATCACATCGGGATCAAGCGCAAGCGTTCTTGCTATTGCGGCACGCTGCTTCTGTCCGCCGGACATCTCATCGGGATAATTATATGCTTTTTCCGTTAATCCGACTTCCTTTAGAAGGCGCATTCCCTCATCATATGCCTCCTGTTTTGACCGGTGAAGCAGGTCTATCTGAGGAAGCATGATGTTCTCGATCACACTCAGATGTCCGAACAGGTTAAATGACTGGAATACCATGCCCATTTTCCGCCGGATCTTTTTCAGATCGTATCCGGGGACCGTGATATCCTCACCGTTTACAAGGATCTGCCCGGATGTTGGCTTCTCAAGCATATTTATGCAGCGCAAAAGTGTTGATTTTCCCACCCCCGACGGGCCTATAACCGAAATGATGTCTCCATCGTTTATGACAGCATTCACGTTTTCAAGAGGGGTCTCACCGGCGAACTCTTTTCTAAGCGATCTCAGTTCAATCATGGAGCCTCACCCCCTTTAATATTCCCATTTTCATGCGTGTGTCCCTGTCAACCCCGATCGTCAGCCTGTTAACGATAAAAGTCAGCACACCGGCAAGTATAAAATAAACAGCCGCAACAGCGATCAGCGGGAAAAACGCCTCGTAGGTCCTTGACCGTACAAGATCGCCCATGCGCGTAAGATCCTGTACGGCAATGTAACCGACGACTGCCGTTGCTTTTATCAGTGCCACTATCTCCCCTCGGTAAACCGGCAGAACATGGCGGGTCGCCTGCGGCAGAATGATCCTGAAAAATGCTTTATTTCTTCCGTATCCAAGAGAAAGAGCGCCTTCCAACTGCCCTTTGTCCACAGCATCAACGCCGACACACAGCTGGCCGTATACTGCAGCTCCGAAAACGAGAGTAAAACCGATCACGGAAACAAATGTACCGCTGACCGGCGCATATTTAAATACTACGTAATACAGTATCATCAGCAGTACGACAACCGGCATGCCCTGAACAAGCCATACCGATAATCTTGTGATAAGATTTGCCACAGGATTACCGCTCCGGCACGCCAGATACACGCCAAAACCGAGCGCTGTGCCAAACAGGATGGAAAGAACCGTGATCAAAAGCGTCGTTCCGATGCCGGATACAAACAGTTTCCACCTGCTCTCCCTGATAAATGTCTTCTCAAAGCTTGCCGCAACGTTTTCAATAAAGCTTTTATCTCCCGCTTTTGACGAATCCTGCGTGTCCCTCACCATGATCCCGGTCCTGTTAACAAACAGCGGCTGGGAAAAGATCATGGATTCGCTCCTCTCGGGCGTCACATTGAGATTGGCCATGGAACAGTCCACATCACCGCTGCCTGTAGCCATTACAATAGCTCCGTAATCATATACCTTGAACTCGATATCGGCATCAAGCCATGCGGCAAAACGGTATGCAAGTTCTATATCATAACCGTTCAGATCAGTCCCCGAATAGTAAGAATAAGGACGGACCAGTCCGGTAGTACCGACGATAAGGTGCTCTGACGGAGATTCCGGGACAGGTATCGACGGCATGGTCTCGTTCTTTTCGATCACCCAGCGTCTGTACATATCATCCAGCGTTCCGTCGCTTTTTAGTTCATCAATAAAGTTGTTGATCTTGTCAGTAAGATCGGGGATTTCTGTCCTCGGTGATATCCCGACCGCAATGGGAATATCTTCTCCTATGGTCTCATCAAATAACCTTACATCGCTTACACCGCTTTGAATGGCCATCTGCATCTGGATATAGTCGTATGCCAGTGCATCGACCTTTTCTGTCTGCAGTGCCTTATACAGATCTACTCCGTTCAGATAAACGATCTTAGCGTCCGGAAGAGTCTCTTTGACGGCATTCTCGCTCGCGTCCCCCATTCCGACACCTATAGTTACGGAAGGATCATTGAGCTGTGAGATCGAGGTAAAATCGTCCGTATTGCTTTTATCACTGCCTGCCTTTTCATCGGCAAGTATCGCCAGGATCACACCTCCGCTACTTGTAGGCTTGGAAAACATCACCTTTTCCTCGCGTTCGGGAGTGACGTTCATATCCGTTGTAAAATCGTATTTTCCGGACTGTACAGCGGGGATCCTGCCTCCGAAATCGACATCACCAAGCTCTAATGAATACCCCCTGTCCCTGTAGAAATGCACAACAAGATCGATGTCATAACCTACATTTTTTCCTTCCTTTATATATGACCACGGTACATCCGTTGCCGTTGTGATAACCCGTATCCTGCCGTTCTCCCCGGTAAGATCCGACATGTCCACGACTTTTTTATCCTCATCCTTGCCAAACCATATATCATCGATCTCCTGAAGTGTGCCATCAGAACGTATCTTATCGATAGAATCATTCAATTCCCCGCAAAGCTCCGCACTTCTTTTATCTTTTTTACGGAAAGCAAAACTGTAATCCTGGTCGGTGATCCTGTCATGGATATAATCTATTCTGGGCTGCTCATTATGTATCATCCTAACTCCCGGTTCATCGCCCAGATATGCATCGATCTTTCCGGACAACAGAGCCGCGTTACAGTCAGGGTAACTTTCAAGATAAACATATTCGCTGTCGGGAAAATACTTTTTGGCGATATCCTCCATTGGCGTTCCATACAAAACACCTATACGTTTTCCGTTATAATCCCTCCAGTCGCCTCCTGTCGCGCTTGAGGGGGTTTCCCCGACACTTCCGACGAATTTGGTACATGCCGAAAAAATCCCCGTAACAAACAGTGCACAGGTAACCGTAACAACAGCTTTTCTTATCTTTTCACGCTTTGTCAAGATCATTTCCTTATATATTAATGATAATACATTTTACAATAACACCCCCCATAAAACAACCGTGCTATAATATACTGTTTGGGATAGTTCTCAGCCCCCGTTTGTACCTAATAATATATGTTCCGGCTGAGGCCGATCAGCTTTCCGTCCGAAGCATACAGCATATGATCGAAAAATACGGCCGTCTGCTCCTCCTTCTTGCTTATGATCGTACGCTTCATCCTGTTACTTCAAACGGATTCTCGACGCCTTTATCAAAATTGAGCAGTCCCAGACAGGCATTATTCATCATATCCGACACTGTACGCTCGGTATAAAAGGCCATATGCGGTGTAAGATACACATTGGGAAACGCCATCAGAACAGCCCTCTCCCTGTTGTTCAGCCTATCACCGGACCTGTCCAGATAATAAAGTCCCGCCTCATTTTCTATCGTATCAAGTGCCGCAAATCCTATCTTATGCGATTCAAGCGCAGCGATCATCGCCTCGGAATCAATAAGAGACCCTCTTGCGCAATTGACTATGATAACTCCGGGTTTCATAATTTCAAAAGCTTTCTCATCCACCATATGGTAGTTTTCTTCAAGTGCCGGGACATGGAGCGTAATAATGTCGGACTCCCTGTATATCGTCTCCTTGTCGGTATATTCTCCGTATGATTTAAGCTCATCTTTTTCATATACATCATTCATAAGGATACGGCATCCGAACCCCGAAAGATGCTTAACGACTGTAGCTCCTATATTGCCCGTTCCCAGGACGCCTATCGTTGAAGTCGAGATCTCCCTGCCGATCTTCCCGTTAAGTGAAAAATCCTGCACGTCCGTTTTTTTCATTATGAACGGCATGTTCCTGCACGCAATGAGCATCATCATTATCGTATAATCAGCAACCGATTCGGGAGCGTAGGTCACATGCGCCACCCTGATCCCTATCTTTTTCGCATATGCAACGTCTATATGCTCATATCCGATACTCCGGGTTGTAAGATACTTTGTCCCGTTTTCTTTCACCTTATCGAGCATGGCCGCATCAACAGGATTCGTTATGATCGCTATACCCTCGCACCCCTTTGCCAGATCAAGGTTATCCATGGCCGGGTACTGTGATGTATAGTCATAATCAAACCCGTATTTTTGTGCACACTCCTCCAGAAATCTCTTTTCATCGAATTCCCTTAATGCGTAAAAAAAGATTTTCATAAGCCCTCCTGTTATCCGTTATGATCTCATTTTTTCTCTTATGTCTGACAGTCTGTCCAGAGCCGCTAAAAGTGTTTCATCCCTCTTGGCAAAATGAAGTCTTATGAGATGATTTATATCTTCCCTGAAAAAGCTTGATCCGGGGACTGCTCCGACCCCGACCTTTTCCGCAAGCTTCTCGCAGAATTCAAGGTCACTGTCATAGCCGAACTCCGAAATATCAAGCATCACATAGTATGCTCCCTGAGGATTTGTATGTATGATGCCGATATCATCAAGCCCTTTCATAAACAGGTCCTTCTTGCGGGTATATGTTGCTTTGAGACCGTCATAATAATCCCGTGTAAATTTAAGTCCGCAAATAACAGCCTCCTGCAGGGGCGCGGCAGCGCCTACCGTCAGAAAATCATGTACCTTCTTGATCCTGTCTGTTATCCCGGGTGGTGCTATCGTGTATCCCAATCTCCATCCTGTGATCGAATATGTCTTTGACAGCGATGAACAGCATATGGTCCTCTCTCTCATACCCGGAAGAGTAGAAATATAGACATGCTCATACGGATCATAGACTATGTGCTCGTACACTTCATCCGTTATAACATATGCATCATACTTTATGGCAAGATCGGCAATTGTCTGAAGTTCATTTCTTGTGAACACCTTACCACTCGGATTTGACGGGTTGCAGAGGATGAGAGCTTTTACATCCTGTTTGAATGCACTCTCAAGCACATCCGGATCAAAGGTAAAGTCGGGCGGGTTAAGCGGAACATATATAGGCTGCGCTCCTGACAGAATGGTATCCGCCCCGTAGTTTTCGTAAAAAGGGGAGAAAACAATAACCTTGTCTCCGGGATTTGCTACCGTCATCATTGCAGCCATCATTGCTTCCGTGCTCCCGCATGTAACAACTATCTCTGTATCGGGATCAATATCGATGCCCATGAAATGACGCTGCTTGGCCGCCAATGCCTCCCTGAAGTTCTGCGCTCCCCATGTTATGGAATACTGGTGAAAATCCTCTCCTGACACCTGCGCAAGCCTGTCCAGGATCTCTTTGGGCGGTTCAAAATCAGGAAAACCCTGTGAAAGATTCACAGCACCGTATTTGTTGGAAATCCTTGTCATCCTTCGTATGATCGAATCTGTGAATTCGTCTGTTCTGACCGATAATCTTTTCATGGTATCATCTCCACTTTTTCATCTTTGAAACATAATGGCTGTTTTCTCATAAGTCAAGAACCCTTTCCGGCCTTTTGCAGCATCTCGGACCGTTTATCTTTCCGGGATCACTGATCGCTTTTGATGTATAAGACATATGATCTCCCCATGTCCCGTCTTCAGAAAGCGTCCCCGTTTCATCAATGATCGCAAGGGCCGTCAGTCGGTTGTTGGTAGTTCATTTACTCCTGTCCCGATAAGAACTGCCCTGCAGGGTGCACCGTCTGCTCCACCAAGGTTCAGAGGTGCGGCATTTAATATATACACTCCTTCAGGAATCCCTTCAAGCCTAATGCCTTCAAGAAGCACTATCTCCTCCGAGAGCATGGTAAGGTGAACCGCCTTTGGTGCATCTTCAGGTCCGACCGTCTGTGATTCGTTACCAAACAGTTTGATGTTTTCGCCCGCAAAGACTTTTGCCGCAGCTTCTGTAACAGTGGCATCTCCCTTTACGAGGATCCGGTATGACGCTTTATCGGTCTTATCCGGACACATACAGTCTGCATCTCTTGCCTTTTCAATGATAGCCTTTGCATCTTCTGCCGTTATCTGTCCGTTATGCTCCGTAACATATGCATACCCTATAAACTTGCTGATATCGACCTGATCTATCGTTTTGGCACCGTCTATGAAGTGATAGGGGGCATCTACATGGGTTCCGTTATGCGCGCACATGTTAATGCCGGTCAGATTGCAGACGTCTCCCCGGCTTATCTTCTGCATGTCTATTCTCCCGGGCTTTGAATCCCCGGGAAAAACTGCACAGTCAAATACTTCCTGCGATATATCGTATATCTTCATGTTCCTTTACTCCTTTCCATTCCTGACAGCAATAAGAAGACAGGGGTAGAAGACAGGGGGACGGTTCTTTTGTCTTCCCCTGTCTTGCCCTATTTTTTCCACCTGATAAAGGGTCCCGGAAGAGACGCACCCTCCCTGCTCTCGCCATTTATATCATATTTAACATACTCCGGTGTACTGACCTTTTCTATCGCATCCGGATCTCGGACAAGCTTTACCCCTTTATCGGGTCCGGGAGCGTTTACGGGCTCATCATCTCTGTCTTTTAACCCAAGTGTGAGGTTTTCCGTATCCGGCTCGACAGCGAACCAGGCGAATTGACCAGCGAGGTCAAATCCGTAAAACTCCTGCCAGGTCTTAAGATCAAGACATACTTCGGGCATTGGATACATGACGCGTAGGAATCCTCCCGTCATGCACAGATACAGGTTCCCTTCCGCTTCATTGTCCGCAGTGGGAAATACGATCGCCGCCTCTTTGCAATCATAAAAGATGTTGTTTTTGATCTTCGCTTTTCCGGACGTTCCTCCACGCTCCAGGCCTCCCATCCTGAAGGCGACCGGTTTTGCATAATATCCGCTGTGACGGCATTTACCGATCAGGTTATGCGCCACGATCAGCCGGTCCGTCCCCTCACAGTATATCCCGTATCCGTTTACGGCGTCTGTTTCCGAAAGCTTGTACCATCCGGTCGAACCGGGCTCTTTCGGAACAAGCGCCGGATCAAATCTTCCTTCCACATTCCAGATGATGTTGTTGTCAATGAGATTTACGCCGTCTTTGGTACATTCTATGAAAATGGCCTCTCTCTGCTCGATCCCGTTCATGAATATATTGGAAGTGATACGCGTATTCTCGTTGCCGCAGTCGAGCCACAGGTGATCGGCGCGGAAAGTATTTTTAAAAACATTCCTGCGTATGAGACCGTTTACGCTGTTGTGCAGTTTGATCCCCGCGGCCTCCCAGGAAAGCTCCATCTTCTGCCATCCTGTTCCCTCGATCACGTTATCCTCGATCAGCATATGTTCCGCATAAAGTCCCGCTATCCCGCATACTCCCGGGTTTCTGATCGTGCAGCCCCTGATGACGGAGTACCCTATGATCTGATTTTCGATGCGCTCATGATGCCAGCATTCATTCCCGATGTCTATCGCAAGCGTATTTGCATGGTTTACGGTACAGTCCTCGACTATCCAGTGGTGTCCGCGGAAGCTGGAGATCGCGCCCCTTTGCGGGACGGGTCCTCCCGTGGCGGCATGCTCACATACAAGCCCCTTTATGCGGATATATGAAAGGAACGGCTCTTTGGGCGTCACGCACTGCTCCCTTACCGATATCTCGATCAGATGCTCTTTGGGATCCTCATCGTTTTTAAGCCTGAAATGTATCGTCTGGCCGTTCGCCTCAACCCAGTAGGTGTTATCCTCCTCGCCCAGCAAATGATAAAGCGCCACCTGCTTTAGCGGCTCGCCGTCGCAGTAAACGCATCCTCTGCGGTTCAGATATGTCGTCATATCCGTCTTATCATACTCAATAAAAAGACGGTCATGAATTATATTTACGGCGCAAAAAGGGTTATACCCGCGAAACATGTCCGGGTCGAGTTCATGCTTCCATATTTTTCTCGGATCATTTTCGGCAGCTTTTGCCGGTCTTGTTCCGGAAGAAAACTCCGCAACAGGCTCAAGCCTCCAGCCGCTGCTTTTTGAAAAATCGGTCACCTGCTCCGAAGCCCTTATAATTACCTGCTCCCCGGGATATGCTTCAAAACTGACCATATGATCGCTGTCACTGCCACCCGCAGCGGGTGTGATGCACTCCCTGTATATACCGCCCCTGATGATGACCTTTGTCGAGGGGCGCACCTGCTCTGCGGCCCGGCCTATCGTTTTAAAAGGCGCATTTATGCTCCCGTCGTTATCATCCGAAGCATTTTGATCATCACATGCCACATACAAGGTCCGGTCATAGCTGCAATCTTTTTCCCAGAATTCAAACCCCGTTCCATCAGGCAGAATAGCTGTAAGGTCATTATTATTCGTCATTTTTCCATCCTCCGTTCATGTCTCCGATCAGGTGATTTTTCCTGCCTTTCCATCAAAAACTCATACCTATGCACCGGCAGCGGAACGCAAAGGGCTTAACGATGTTCAAACAACCAGCTCTTGATCTCTTCGTCTTCCATCACCGCAAGCTCCGCGTGATGGTAACTGTATGTGGAATCCGGCGACCCATCTGCACCCATGGCGTTCATATGCTCGTCGGAATACTCCGAAAACTTAACTTCCACGGCTCCTGTCGCATTAAGCGCTTCTACCGCCTCCCGGCTGGCTGAAACCGGGATCGTGTTGTCATTGGTCGCATGGGCAAACCAGATGGGCATATCCTTGATCTTCTCAAGACCATCCATGGCAGTCGGCACATATGTGAGCGCGGGACACATGGCTATCGCCGCCGCAACATACCCGGGATATTTCTCGCTGTATTCGATCGTAGCCACCCCGCCAAATGAATTCCCCATCATATATATCCGGTCAGGATCGACCTTACCCTTTGCGATCATATCATCAACTATATCTTTTAGGGCCGAATATACCTTATCTCTTGCATCCGGATCAAAATAAGTCTCATCGTCAATTACCGGAGCCAGAACATAGCATGGCCGTATCTTCTGGTTATCCGGTTCAGCCCAGTCAACGGCTGTCCTGTAGGTAAGCAGATTGACGGTATCGCCAAAACCGTGAAAAACTATCACGATCGGCATCTTATCCTCTTTTTCAGGGGCGAAAAGGTGATAATCAAATCTGATCCCCTTCTCGTTGGTCAATGTCACAAAATCATCCGCAACATCAGTCACGGTCCGGGTGATATCATCGCTTGTAAAGCCGTACTCCGGATGATCATCGCAGTTTACGGTAAATTCTTTGACATAAAAATACTTTTCGGGAAAACCGGCCGGCACAAGTTTTATGGTATTCCCATCAATTTCCACACTCTCAAACGAACACTCAAAATCCCTGGTGGAGCCATCGCTTCCCCAGTAGGCGGCCTTTCCGCGCAGCCGGAATGAAGACGGATCAAGCTGCCCATCCCCTATCTCATTTGCAAATGTAAGAACGAAACTCTCCGGGTATTGCCCGATATTCCTTACCGTTGTATTGACCGTAACGTCCAAAAGGGCCGGTCCCGCAGCCTTGACCTCACCTTCAACCATATTGCCGCATCCGCATATACCCGCCAATGCGGCTATAGCCATAGTTGCATACACGATCACTTTTCCCATGATAAACTCCTTCTTTTTTGGTCTTTCCTCTTTCATTTCACTGCACCAGGTAAGGGAAGACGGGGGGACGGTTCTTTTGTCTTGGCAACGTCAAGACAAAAGAACCGTCCCCCTGTCTTTA
>JAILLI010000116.1 GCA_024693225.1 Lachnospiraceae bacterium | reverse complement strand
TATTCTTTCAGGTATCGTGAGGATACCGGAAATTCAAAATAAGTATCGGGATAAGGCTCATCCTTGAGGGTGAAATGCCACCATTCACAATCTATCGTATCAAACCCGTTACGGATCATCACCTGCTGCAGGAGCATACGGTTTTCATACTGTTCATCCGTTATGGTCCTGCAGTCCGGGTGTGATATCTCATCAAACATATCAAAGGGACTGCCCATGTCAACTTCCCTTCCCGCAGCCATATCAAAGAGAGTAAGGTCAACCGTGCTGCCGCGGCTGTGGCTTGACTGCTTGGCTATATAGCCCTTTGAGAAGAGTTCCTGCTTCTCAAGCTTGGGATAGAAATAAGGTTTCATCCTTATATCCTGATCCTCTATCCCCCAGAGAACAAAATGTTTAACGGCACATGCCGGCCTGTAGGCGTCATATATCTTAAGACGGTATCCTCTGACAAAGAGTTCGTTGCCGGCCGCTTTTAGAGCACGGGCAGCCTCAAGGGTCAGGATGGCACAGGGCTCTTCATAACCGTCCACCCGGTCCCCTATGAAATTATATGTGGAGTGATAACGGATCTCCTGGATCACATCCGGATAAAAATCTGCCAGGACAACAAATCCCGACGGGTCCGTCAGTTCGTTTCTGTAGATAGCCTTCATGATGTGTCTGCTCCTTTTTTAGTGCTTTTATTCAGATGTTGTTGGGGCCGCTTCATGACCTTTTGACCCTGTCATCAGATTATATATGATTTTCGTTGATTAGAGAATAACAACTGTAGTAAAATCTAATCAACTGTATTGTAGCTGACGTGCGATTTTCCGAAAGGAAGGTACCGACTATGAGTATTGATCTTAAAGCAATGCCAAAACTTGGATTTGGCCTTATGCGTCTGCCGGAGGTGGACGGCCGTATCGATCATGACCATGTCTGCCGTATGGTGGACCTGTATATGAAGAGCGGATTGAATTACTTTGATACCGCTTATGTCTATCACGGGGGAAAATCGGAGGTTGAAATCAGGGAAGCCCTGGTAAAACGGTATCCCCGGGACTCTTTTACCATAGCGGACAAGCTTCCGGGCTGGGAGATAAGAAGCGCATCGGATGTGGAGCGGATATTTGATGAGCAGCTGGAAAGGTGCGGGGTTGACTACTTCGATTTTTATCTCCTTCACTCCATCGAGGACGGAAACAATTATGACGTCCATGTAAAATATGACACCTTCAACTGGTGCATGAAGCGGAAGGAAGAAGGTAAGATCAGACATCTGGGCTTTTCCTTCCACGGAAGTCCGGAGCTTCTCGAAGAAGTGCTTGATGCACATCCGGAGACTGAGTTTGTGCAGATCCAGCTGAATTATCTGGACAGGACCAATCCTGTTGTTCGTTCGCAGAGGCTTTACGAGATACTCCACAAGAGGAATATCCCCATAATAGTGATGGAACCGATACGGGGCGGTATGCTCGCGGATATGGATCCCGAGATCGAAAAGCTCTTCAAGGCCAGACAGCCGGAAAAGAGCGTTGCCTCGTGGGCCCTCAGGTATGTGGCAAATCTTCCGGGTGTCATGACGACCCTGTCGGGCATGTCAACCGAAGAGCAGGTGAAGGACAACCTGAAGACCTTTGCGGATCTTGAGCCTCTTGCAGATGATGAGATGGCCGTGATCAACGAAGTTACGGAAAAACTCCTGGGGGTATCCCAGATAGGATGTACGGCCTGTAAGTACTGCACCGACGGCTGTCCCATGAAGATCAGCATCCCGGATGTGTTCAGGACCATCAATACACTGAGACGTTATCCGGATGACTGGAGAGCAAAGAACTTTTATGAGGGCCTTATAACCAGGAGCGGAAAGGCATCCGACTGCATAGGCTGCGGCCAGTGCGAAGGGGTATGTCCCCAGCATCTGCCCATCATAGACCTGTTGAAGGAAGCGGCGACCATACTTGAGTAGGGATCTGAAAAAGGAAATCGATGAGATAAGAAGGAGCGGACGTATCTCGCGGGAAGGACTGGAACTTATCCTTACGGCTCCCGCCGGTGATGATACCGGGTATCTTTTTGAGGCGGCAAGAGATACGTCTCTCCGTATCTTCGGACGGGATATCTATCTGCGTGGCCTTGTGGAGTTTACCAGTCACTGCAAAAATGATTGCTATTACTGCGGGATACGGCGGTCCAATACCAAAGCCGACAGATACCGTCTTACGGAAGAAGAGATACTGGCATGCTGTGATGCCGGAGCCGGTCTTGGCTTTTCCACATTCGTGCTGCAGGGGGGAGATGATCCTTACTATGATGACGAGAGGATGTGCCATATCATAAGCAGTATCAGGGCAAGGCATCCGGACTGCGCGATCACCCTCTCCATAGGGGAAAGATCCCGCAAGACCTATCAGAGCTATTATGATGCGGGGGCCAACAGGTACCTGCTCCGCCATGAAACAGCCAATGAAGACCATTACGGTATGCTGCATCCGTCTTCAATGTCCGGTAAGGACCGTAAAAGGTGCCTTTTCGACCTGAAGGAGATCGGATACCAGGTAGGGTGCGGTATAATGGTAGGGACCCCTTGTCAGACAAGGGATGATATCTATGAGGATATCCTTTTCATGCAGGAGCTTGGCCCCCATATGATAGGGATCGGCCCCTTTATAGCCCATAAGGACACCCCTTTTGCCAATGAGGATAACGGGAGCGTGGATGTGACACTAAAGCTCCTTGCAATACTTCGTCTTATTTTTCCCAAGGTCCTGCTTCCCGCGACAACGGCTCTCGGAACAGCCGATGGGGCAGGCAGGGAAAAAGGGATCCTTGCCGGGGCCAATGTCCTTATGCCCAACCTGTCTCCTCCGGATGTCCGGGGCAAGTACCTGCTCTATGACGGAAAGATATGTACGGGGGAGGAAGCTGCAGAGTGCAGGATATGCCTTCAGAAGAGGATAGAGAGTATAGGATATCATGTTTCCGATGACAGGGGAGACCATCCTGATTTTCGGAATTGAATATATGTAAGTTTTGTGTTAGTATCAATAGGTATCAGGGATCATAGCTCAGCTGGGAGAGCATTCGCTTGACGTGCGAAAGGTCATGGGTTCGAGCCCCCTTGGTCCCACTTAAAAGCCTGCCGGACATACCGGCAGGCTTTTTTCTGAACAGATATGAAAATCACGCATCAGCGAAGGATCCGGTAGGCAAGGTTTCTAAGCATATGGATGACGATACCGTAGTCCCTGGTCAGTGACTGGGGCAGGGTCGGTATACGGTCATAGAGTATCTGCATGTATTCGTTTATCACATCTTCGGCATCGAGTATCTCAACGCTCAATACGCATGAATCCTGGTAACGGGAATATGTGATGGAGGTTATGACACATTTCATGGTGATGGTACTGCCGTTGTCGCCAAAGAAAGAAACATCGGCCATGTTACCTATCCTAAAGTCCGTCGACTCATCCATGAATATCTTGATACTGTGTATGGTCAGATATGTCGTGATGCCGTCGTATGTCCTTTCCGGGTCGCCGCTAAATCTTAAGGTGACAGGCTCTGCATCTATGACCGTGACATCCTCACTGTTCCCGTCGCGCCCGTCGATCAGGAACATGGACATTATAAGGAAGTATGCGTTTCTGACCAGCCAGAAAAGAAGGACAAATATGCCCATCGCCTTGATGACGGTCAGAACATATATGGACCTTATGACACCTATGACGCACAAGGCCAGAAGTACTATGAAAGGAGCCATGGAACGCATATCCTTTCCGCGCCGCGCTTTCTTTTTGGACTTGTCCGTAACTTCGAATACCGAAGTCGTGATGCCGAAAGTTTCCTTGATGACAGGCATGAGAAGGTGGGGCATAACACTTGTCTCATATATGCCGCTCCACTTAAGGGATACCGAATTACCCGAAAAAATACGAAGTGCAACGTCCTGCATTATGAACATGGGAAGCCAGTATATGACCAGGTCCAGCCATCCGCATTGGAACACAGGTATCGCAAAGCATGCAAAGAAGAGCGGAGACAGGAGATATATGAGGTTCTTGACGGGGGAGAACCAGTATGCGACCGAGCTGAAGTAGGACAGCTTCTGCGTGATGGACAGATCCCGGCGGAAGATATGCAGCTGTTTGGCCGTGCTGATGACTCCGCGGCCCCAGCGTCTGCGCTGCTGGATGTGCTCCTTGTAGGTGCTTGGCGTCATGCCGCTCGCAAGGGGTTCAGGTGTTGCCAGACTGACATAGCCGTTAGACTCTATGAGCATCCCGGTCGCAAAATCTTCCGTGATCGAACCTGTGAAGAAACCACCGATAGCGTCAAGTGCTTCACGGGCAAGGACCGTATTGGACCCGCCGTAGATGACCGAATTGGAGGACGTCTTGGCCACTTCAATGGTCCGATAGAAGAAGTCCTGTTCGTTGGGCGCGGTCTTCTCCGAGTAGAGGGCATACTGGAATACATCCGGAGTATAGAAACACTGGGGTGTCTGTAAGAGGCCCAGACGTATCTTTTCGTTATCCGGAAGATCTTCCGAACGTTTCTTCGCATCCACAAAGTATGGGATAGTTTTCAGAAGAAAATCGCTCCGGGGTATCATGTCCGCATCGAGCGTGACTATATAGGGAGCGCTTGTATGAGCCATGGCATTGTTAAGGTTTCCGGCCTTGGCCCCTTTGTTGTCGGGGCGGTCAAAGTATCCGATATGCATATCTTCGGCAAGTTTCTTCATCTGGGGACGCCGGTTATCATCACACAGCCAGACATGGACCTTATTCCTGTCCGGATAGCGGAGATGATTGCAGCCGTTTATGGTCTTGGCCAGAAGCTCGACAGGCTCATTATAGGTTGCGATAAAGATGTCAACGTCAGGGTACTCGTCATCTGATATATGGGGAAGAGGATGATCCTTCATTCCCATCAGATGCTGGTAGAGGATCAGGGATTCGAGAAAACCGAATATCTCAACTACCAGCAGAAGGAGGTTTCCTCCTATGGCAAGAAAACCCGACCTTAAGGGTATTGAGAATACTATCCTCCAGATGATGTATACGATGGTGAAAAATACACTGAGGATAATGACTGTGCGGTGGAGTATCTTTCTTCCGCGGTCGGGCCTGCCCCCGTCTTTATCGGGATAGAGGTCATCATAGGTCCTGTACCGCCTTTTGGTCCGAACGGACAGCCTGAGTGTTATGATCACGCAAAGGAGTACGAACATTATGGTCCCGATGGCAATCTTGGGCCAGGATGTAGCAATCTCTACATTCTCGGTCTCCAGGATCCGCAGGATAAAAGCCGACAGGCCTGATATGCCCGAAGCCCCCTGGGGAACAGGAATGTTTCGGGGATCTTCTCCGTGCAGAAGGGAGCTGACCCATTTTCCGCAATTGGTCAGGTCCTTGTAAGTGAAGGGACTCGTCGGGTCATAATAGGGAGAGAACATGGCGGAAGTCTCATTTTTGTTGGAAAGGCTCCATATGACATAGCTTGTATTGTTCTCTTCGAGTATTGAAAACCATGACGAGGCCGAACTGTAATCGATCTCTCCGGAGCCGCTTGCTTCCGACAGGCCGCACTCGGAAACGAATACCGGAAGGCCCATGTTCCTTACGGTTGAATATTCGCGCCGAAGGTCCGACTTGTGGGTGCCGGCATAAAAATGGAGGGTGTACATTATGTTATCGTACTTGATGGGGTTGCGGGCCGCGGAAATGAGGTTCTTACAGTAGTTGGGTGTTCCTATGAGGATCACGGATGCCGGATCATGGTCTCTGATAACAGGTATGATATCATAGGCATAGTCCCTGACATCTGACCAGGTGGTCTCGTTGTTGGGCTCGTTGCATATCTCATATAGCATGTTGGGACAGTCCCGGTTCTCTCCTGCGATGATATCGAAGAAATCCTCGGCTTCATCTTTATGGGTATTGGGATCGGGATCCGTGAGTACGTGCCAGTCTACAATGACATACATATCCGCGGCTTTGGCGGCAGCTATCGCGTTCCTTACCAGCTTCATACATCCTTCCGTATCCTTTAAGTACTCCTCAGGATAGACGGGGATACGTATGAGATTGGCATTCATTTCCTTTGAAACCTCCACGAAGAGGTCTTCGTCTATGAATTCGCGGTACCAGGTGATGCCGTGAAGACTGACACCTTTGAGCATGATCCTGTTTCCGGCTTCATCAACGAGATTTGCCGCCTGTACCGACAATTTCCCGTTTACGGACGGGCGGGCAGGCTCATCCGGTTCGGCCTTTGCCGTAACAGGGCAAAACGCCAGAAAGACTGCTAAAACCGCCGTTATGAGAGAAAACAGGTTTGATCTTTTCATAAATTTTTACACCTCCGCTTCTATATGATTATAGTACAGGCACCGGACCCAAAACAACCTTAAAACAGGACAGGACATATCTACAAAAAACATTGACATGCAATATTTTAATAAGTATGATAAAATCATTGACAGGAATGTCGCAATAAGTGACAGAAGATATTAACGGAAAGGTGGGTATGCACTAATGACTAAGAAGCAGTTTGGTAAGGGTGAGATCATATTTCGCGAAGGAGAGACCGGAGATACCTTGTATCAGATAAATTCAGGTACGGTTGAGATCTATGCCGGATACGGGGAGAGCTATCAGCAGCTTCTCGTTGAGCTCGGCAAGGACAAGTTCTTCGGAGAGATGGCTGTTATCGAAGCCTATCCGAGGAGTGCGACTGCTGTTGCAAAAGATGATGTTGAGGTTACAGAGATCGAAAGCGGTCAGGTAAGTGAGTTCTTCAAGTCAGAGCCGGATCGTATACTTGATCTTATGAAGAGCCTGGGCGGACGTCTTCGTGACCTTACGGCAGACTACGAAGAAGTAAGTGCGACTATAAGCGAACTTAAGGAATGTGAAGGCAATGCCAAGAGTGACAGCCTTATCACCAGGATCAGGAAGTTTGCCGATGTATACAGGAAGAACAAGGCGGCTGAGGCATTCAGCCAGGAAGCCCTTCGCAAGCTTTCCCAGAATTCACATGCAGAAGGGTATTCAACCAAGGTGGATCAGTACAATAAGGGCACGATCATCTTCAAGGAAGGCGAGATCGGTGACTGCATCTATGATATCCATGCAGGCAGCATAGGTATTTACAAGGCATATGCAACACCTGACGAGAAGCTTCTTACAACTCTTGCTCCGGACCAGTTCTTCGGCGAACTCGGAATGCTTGATAATGTCAAGAGAAGCGGCACGGCTGTTGTAATGGAGGACGGAACGACACTTGAGATCATCACTCCCGCAGATCTGAAGGATCTCTTTGAGCAGAACCCGCCCAAGGTTGAGATGATACTTGAGCATATTTCCTACAGACTGAGAAGACTGACCAGAGAGTATATGTCAGCATGTAAGATGCTCAGCCGCGTATCCGATGCCGATGGTAATGTATCGGATGAACTGAAGAACCAGGTTAATGAGTACATAGCAAAGTTATATGACTGATCATAAGACTGTAATACAGGTCCAGCCCAGATTTGACTTCCGTGATGAATGGGAGGTACTTGCGGCCAAAGAGGACCTGAAATATGAAGCATTGGATTTTTCAACACAGCCTGCTCTTATCGAGAGCGGGCTGTTTGAAGAATATCTGGAATGGTACGGATCTTGCGGCAGGACCACCTCCATTCACGGATTTTTCATCGATGTCAATCCGGCCAGCGGTGATCCTGATTTTCGTGCCCTGTCACAGGCAAGGTGCAGGAAAAGCTGTGAGACCGCAGTGGCTCTCGGCGCATCAAATGTGGTCTTTCACTCAAGCTGCTTCCCCTTCTTAAGGGGGGTATATCTTGAAGTCTGGTCCAAAAGGTGCGCTGATTTCTATCAGCTCCTGGCTTCGGAGTATGATCTCAATATCTTCATTGAAAACAGCCCGGATATAGATACAACTGCCATACGTGCCCTCATGGAGCGTATCACCGACAGAAGGGTCGGCGTATGCCTTGATGTCGGGCACGCCAACTACTCCCATGACAAGATCGGCCGATGGTTCGAGGACCTGGGTCAGTGGATAGGTTATCTGCATCTGTCCGACAACATGGGTACTTATGATGACCACCTTCCTTTGGGAGAGGGCAATGTTGACTGGGCCGAGGCGGACCGCCTGTGGAGGGACCTGGACAGGGATACTTTCATAACGCTTGAGATAAACGGGCTCGTGGCTGCAGCCCGTGCCGTCGAATTCCTTAAGGGAAAAGGTTATTTCGGTTATAATAAGCAAGAGAAAGGGTGAGTTTAATGACGCAAGCATCAAAGTCCTCCGGAAACGGGGAACAGTATATGGACGAATCCATAGAGGTCATACGTAACCGGATACTTACCGATATATCGGAAGGCATAATGCTGATCGGATTTAACGGTCTGATCCTCTATACCAATACTACCGCGTCAAGGATACTGGGTATACCGGAGGGGAAGATGACCGGACACAGGTTCGCATCCCTCTTCTTTGATAATCCCGAAAACGATGAATTCTGTCAGGCGGTCATAGACAGCATATATGACAGGAACAGGCAGCACGATACCATACTGTCCTATACAAGGGGTGAACAGGTGCTGACCCTGCGTATGATGACTTCTTTTTATGTGGACGGAGAGGAACGCAAGGGTATCATAGCCGTCTTCTCTGACGTAAGTGAGATGATGGAACTGAGGGATGCCGTCAGATCCATGAAGAAGATACAGGCACTCAATGACAAGCTTGAACTTCGGAACAAACTCCTGTCCGAGACCTTCGGCCGGTTCTTATCCGATGAGATAGTCAAGAAGCTTCTTGATACTCCCGATGGTCTGAAGCTTGGTGGGGAAAAGCGTACCCTCACCATGATGATGAGTGACTTAAGAGGCTTTACAGCCCTTTCGGAGAGGATGGATGCAGCTGATCTGATCAAACTGCTCAACCATTATCTCGAAGAGATGACAGCCGCTATCCAGGCCCACGGCGGGACGATCATAGAATTTATTGGTGACGGGATCCTTGCCATATACGGAGCTCCCGATTATTACGAGGATCATGCCGCACAGGCGGTAGCTGCGGCACTTGAAATGCAGTCCAGGATGGCTGATGTCAATAAATGGAACGAGAAGAAAGGATATCCGCCGCTCGAGATGGGCATAGGCATCAATACGGGTGAGGTCATAGTAGGAAACTTAGGATCCGAAAAGAGGACCAAGTACGGTGTGGCGGGACCGGCCGTCAATTTGTGCGGAAGGATAGAAAGCTATACCATAGGCGGGCAGATACTTATAGCTCCTTCTACCAAGGAGGCCATAAAGGCGGAACTTGAGATAGAAAAGGAGATGACCGTATATCCCAAGGGGGCCAAGGCCGAACTGCTCCTGTCGCAGGTGATCGGGATCGGAAGACCCTATGATATCCATGTAAGACAGGAGAGCAGGAAGCCTCTTCCTCTTAAAAAGCCGGCACCTGTATGCTTTTACAGGCTTGAAGGCAAGCATAAGCTCGAAGGTACGCTCTTTGGCGGTATCACGGCAGTGACTGATGACAGGGCCATCTTTGCAACGGATACAAAGCTTGACGTACTTGACAATATCCAGATAGATGCAGGAGGAGATCTTTACTGTAAGGTCCTTGAGGAAAAGCCGGAAGGCTACCTTCTGCAGTATACGGCCATACCCAGAGGCTATAAGGAATGGATCGCATCCTACAGTGATGATTGACAGAACCGTTAAGGGAGGAAATCTATGAAGTTGGGATCAGGAATGACAAGAGTATGTATCGCGGCACTATCCTGTGCCTTTTTTATCACAGGATGCAGGGTTGATGTAAGGATCGACAAAGGAAATGATGCGGTGGCAGAGGAAACGGCCCCGGCATCTTTGAAGGAGGCGGTCGCATCCGATAAGGGACTGGGAAGTTCCGCCATAGTCGGAGCATGTATCAATTCCGTCAATGTCCATGACAAAAGCTTTATGGAGATAGTAACAGCAAACCTTAATGCGGTAACGCTTGAGAACGAGCTCAAGCCTGATGCCATGTTCGGTTACAACAACGAGGTCTGCCCCATGGCCGGTATGCATGAGGAAGAAGTCGGAGGAAAGAGGATAGAAGTCCCTGCTCTTGACCACTCCCGTGCGGATGCCATACTTGACGAGATAGCGGCATATAATACCGGACATCCCGAAGCCCCCATAAAAGTAAGGGGACACGTGCTGGTGTGGCACTCACAGACCCCCGAATGGTTCTTCCACGAAGATTACGACGCCTCGAAGGATTATGTGACAAAGGAAGAGATGGACAGGCGGCAGGAGTGGTATATAAGGTCCATGCTGGATTATTATACGGGAGATGACAGTAAGTATAAGGGTATGTTCTACGGCTGGGACGTGGTCAATGAAGCCATCAGCGACAGGACCGGAACTTACAGGGATGAGAGCGAAACAAGCTGGTGGAAGGTATACGGCAGTAACGAATATATAATAAATGCCTTCAGGTATGCCAATAAATATGCACCTGCCGATCTGAAGCTGTATTACAATGATTATAACGAATGCGACAGTATGAAGAAGAAGGGCATCCTTTCCCTTATAGCAGATGTCAAGGCAGCGGACGGGACCAGGATCGACGGCTTCGGAATGCAGGGCCATTACACCTGCAATTCACCGACTGCCGATAAGATAGCAGAGGCCGCCACAGAGTATGCGGATACAGCAGGCACGTGCATGCTGACTGAGCTGGATGTAAAGAACAGCATGTTTTACAAGGGAAAGAGCGAGCAGCTGCCGGAGGAATATGAAAGGCAGGCAGAGTATTACGGCAGTATATATGATGCATTAAGAAAGATTTATGCTGAAGGAGTAAATATCACGGGTATAACCTTCTGGGGCATATGCGATAAGTATACCTGGCTGGAAGGACACCATCCCCTTCTCTTTGATGAGGGATATAATGCAAAACCTGCATATTACGCCTTTACGGATGGGGGCAGATAAGTCGATGCTTGTACACAAGAGTATTGACAAATCACATTGTACCAGTAAAAATATTATAAGTATGAACTATTATTAAACAACAGTTATATATGATCTATATGTGATGAGGGGGAAGAGATGCGTAAGTTTATCGGATTGGGAAAAATTATCATTGTTGCAGCGGCTGTTTTTATCATAAGCCCTGCAGCAGTTTCTGCCATGGAGGTACCGGCTGAGAATGCGGTCGATCCCGCAGCCGCAGCCCAGCTGATGCAGGAAGCTCAGGCGGCTCAGGCGGCACAGCTCGAACAGCTGGCCCGGCTTGCCCAGGCAGCTCAGGCCTTGCAGGCTCTGCAGGCTGCCCAGGTCCAGCAGGCTCTTGCCGAGCAGCAGGCTCAGCAGGCAGCCCAGCTTCAGGCCCAACAGGCAGCTCAGCTTCGGGCCCAGCAGGAGGCTCAGGCCCAAGCCCAGGCAGCCCAGCTCCAGGCCGCAAAAGCGGCTCAGGAGGAGGCAGCCGCTAAAGCCCTCAAAGAAGCCCAGGAACTGCAGGAGCGGCAGGCAGCTTTGGCTGCAGCAACACCTCCATTGGTATCGGGAGAGGCATCCCCGGCAGAAGCCGGCAAAACATATGTTGATGTTAATCTTGGCGCCCAGACCCTCACATATTTTGTCAACGGATCGCCTGTCCTTTCAACGCCCTGTGTAACAGGCAGCCCGGGCAGGTCTACACCGACAGGCGTTTTTGCCATAAACAGCCTTGTTCCGGGCAAATATCTTACCGGCCCCACATGGCATGTATGGGTCAACCGCTGGATGAGATTCTGCGGGAACGTCGGCATACATGATGCCAGCTGGCGCAAGTCCTTCGGCGGAAATATCTACAGGACAAATGGTTCTCACGGATGTGTCAACATCCCGCGCAGCGCGGCTGATCAGCTTTATGGCATGGTAAGCCTCGGTACGATGGTAATAGTTCACTGAGGGGCAGATGTATTACTCAAGCATAGGACTCTTAGCTTTAGCCGTTCATCTCATCATCAATCATGAATATCTGAGGCTGGGTATGGATACCGAAAGGACGGTATCCTATATCCGATACAGGCGTTTCGTGTACAGCGTGACGCTCTATTATGTTGCCGATATCCTGTGGGGGTATTTCGTTTATACCCGTATAGTAGTTTTGGCATATGCCGATACGGTTCTTTTTTTTCTGGCCATGGTCACCTCGGTCCTTATGTGGACGAGGTTTGCCGTTGCATATCTGAACAGGGAGGGCTTGTTCGGCAGGATCATCATTTATCTGGGACAGATCATATTTATCTATGAGATCTTAAACCTTATCATCAACCTTTTCCATCCCATAGTATTTGATTTTACACAGGACTGTGAATACATTCCCCTTTCCGCAAGATATATCACCCTTGCCCTGCAGGTAGGCCTGTTCGCTCTCAGCGCGGCCTATACTCTTTATGTAACATTCAGGACAGAGGGAAAGACAAGACTCCGCCATCTTACCATCGGATTTACGGGTCTTGTCATGACGGTCTTCATCATTCTGCAGATGGTCTATCCTTTGCTTCCCATCTATGCGGCAGGTTGCCTTATAGGGACCTGCCTTGTCCATGAGTTCGTGGCCCGGGATACCAGGATAGATTTTGAACGTGCCATAGGTTCTGCAAGGCATATGGCAAGCACCGATCCGCTTACAGGTGTCAAGAACGCTCACGCATACATGGAAGCCAAGAAACATATGGAACAGCGAGTGATGAACGGGTCCGTGACCGAATTCGGTATAGTCATATTTGATGTTAACGGGCTGAAGAGGATAAATGATACATTAGGACACGAGCAGGGCGACTTTCATATCAAAAGTGCCTGTGACTATATCTGCCGCCAGTTCAAGCACAGTCCGGTATTCCGAATAGGAGGGGATGAGTTCCTGATAATACTTGAAGGAGAAGACTACGAAAACAGACAAAAGCACTTAAAAGCTTTTGAAGACAAGATAGATACCAACAAGTCCGAGGGACTGCCGGTCGTATCAAGCGGAATGGCGGTTTTCGTCCCGGATGGGAACGAGGATTTTGATGCGGTTTTTGCCCGCGCCGACAGGAACATGTATGAGCGTAAAAAGAAGTTGAAAGCCCAAATATAACTTGAAAACAACGCTGTTTTTGATATAATTGTTACTGTAATCGTCACTGGGGAGAGTTTTTGCAACTTCCCGGACAGAAGGGGAAAGGTGATCATTCTATGAAGTTACGTGGTAAGATTATTGCTATTGCGGTGCTTCCGGTTATCATTCTTGGTGTTTTCATTTATATCTTTGCAAGCATCAAGGTTACAAAGAGTATGGAAGCCGAGGTTTTCAACGGACTGCATTCGTCCGTTCTTGCTGTAAGGACAGCGCTTGATGAGGTCAATGAAGATCCCTATGTCCTCGACGGCGACAATCTCATGAAAGGTTCCTTCAATATCACGGCTGATACAGCCATAGTCGATGATGTCAAGGCCGGTACCGGAACGGTTACGACCATATTCTACGGGGATACCCGTTATTCGACCAGCGTTACCAAGCCCGGTACGAGTGATAGAGTGCTCTATACCCAGGCCGGCGAGAAGGTCATCAATACGGTATTAAAAGGCGGTCAGGAATATTCGGCATCTAATGTTGATATCGTTGGAAGCAATTACTATACATATTATGTTCCGCTCTATCAGGAAGGAACCAAGGAAGTCATCGGTATGGTCTTCTGCGGACGTGCCCAGGGGGATGTTGAGAAGGAGATCAAGGTCGTAACCAACAGCATCCTGGTATCGACGATCATTGCGATCATACTCGCATCAGTCCTTGCTGTAGTCGTTGCGTTTGCCATAGTTAAGGCCATCAACAACAGTATAGCCGTTCTCGAGAAGGTATCGGAAGGAGATCTGACCCAGGAAGTTCCGGAAGAGATCATCAAGCGTAAGGACGAGCTCGGACTTATGGGCAACTGCGTTGAGACGCTGCGCACCAGCCTGATCGTGATCATACAGGAACTCAAGAATCATTCATCAAACCTCTTCTCATCATCGGATAAGCTCGATACCGCATCACGGGAAGCAACGGATTCCATCGGTCAGGTTAACCAGGCCATTGCCGAGATATCGGATGGTGCGACATCACAGGCTGATGAGACCCAGTCGGCAACGGAGAACGTTATCCTTATGGGTAACATGGTCGAGGACACATCGGCACAGCTCAAGGATCTTATCAGTATCTCAGAAGCCATGCGTGACGCGGGTAACAAAGCGGTTGATACTCTTGATAAGCTTGACCGGATCAACAAGAAGGCATCGGGAGCCATCGATCTTATATATGAACAGACCAATACCACTAATGAATCTGTAGCCCGTATCCGTGAAGCTACGGCACTTATCACGGATATAGCCGAGGAGACCAACCTCCTGTCACTGAACGCTTCTATAGAGGCGGCAAGAGCAGGTGAGCAGGGCCGCGGATTTGCAGTTGTTGCCAACCAGATACAGAAGCTTGCGGAACAATCCAATGAGAGTGCCAGCAAGATCGCATCCATCATCACAGAGCTCCTTGCGGATTCGGAGAAGAGTGTTCAGACCATGGATGAGGTCCGCCAGATCATGGAAGAGCAGAGCGAGGATGTCCGTCGTACCCAGGAAGCATTCCAGGATGTAAGGTCAGGTATCGACCAGACAACATCCGGCATGGGCAATATCTCCGAGAAGACCAGCAGTCTCGACAGTGCCCGTATATCAGTCGTGGATGTGGTCCAGAACCTTACGGCGATCGCAGAAGAGAACGCAGCCAGCACCCAGCAGACAAGTGCCAGTGCAAATGAGTTCTCCAATCTTGTCGGCGATATCAAGGATGAGACCGTCACCCTCAAGGAGATCGCAGAAGGCATCGAGAAGAGTGTCGGCGTATTCCAGCTCTGATATAAGATCGGTTATTTCATGGAACATAATTTGAAGATATCATTATAAAGCTAGTTGCAAAAGCGGTAAGAGATTACCGCTTTTTTGCGCGATGAAGCTGCAAAGTGGACACCGCGCTTGCGCGAGTGGACATTTGGC
>JAILLI010000091.1 GCA_024693225.1 Lachnospiraceae bacterium | reverse complement strand
AAAGCGCATGAAGCCCTCAAGTCCCTCCGGCGTCTGCTTGTATACGCCGGCGTTTTCGAGGACATGAGAGAAGACCATGCCGGTTTCCTGTCTGATATAACTGTCCATGGCTTCCTTATCCGATGAGACGGTCGACCTCAGTCTGTCAATATCCCTGGTTAATATATTTCGTATCCATTCTTCATGCACGTGTAGTTTTTCGTCACCTGAAAGCCTGGAGCAAACCTTGTCGATAAGGGAGGTATTGTCGGCTTCTTCGTTCATATATCCCGTGATCAGACTGCTTATGGCCCTAAGGTCCTCACGCAGTCTTGCCGGCAGGATAGCCAGTCCCATGACCTCTATAAGGCCTATGTTCTCCTTCTTGATATTATGGTACTCGCTGTGGGGATGATAGAGGCCGAGCGGATGCTCATCCGTTGTGATATTGTTCCTAAGGACAAGGTCCATTTCATACCTGCCGTCCCGCATCCTTGATATGGGTGTTATCGTGTTATGAGGGATGCGTTTTCCGTCTTCATAAGTATAGGCAAAGATAAAGGACTTCTCATCCGTGTAATTTCGCCACTCTTCCAGGATCATGGTACAGGCCCTGACCAGGGAAGCCATGTCGGAAGTCCTGAGCCTTATGGTGGACATGGGCCAGTTGACTATACCCGCTTCTATACCATCATAAGCCTTAAGACGGAATTTTTTGCTGTATCCGGCCCTGACTATGGGGAACTCATAGCAGCCCCCCTGAAAATGATCGTGGGTCAGGATGGAACCGCCCACTATGGGAAGATCTGCATTTGATCCTATCGTGTAATGGGGAAAGGCCTGAAGGAAGTCAAGGAGCTTGGCGAAAGCATCCTCATCGATCTTCATGGGCGTGTGTTTTTCATTAAAAACGATACAGTGTTCGTTATAGTATACATAAGGGCTGTACTGTATGTAATACTGCTGACCGCACAGCTTTATGGGAATGATCCTGTGGTTCTGCCTTGCGGGATGGGAGATGGTGCCCGCATATCCTTCGTTCTGTCTGCACAGGAGGCAGAGGGGATATCCCGACTTGGGGGCTTTGAGGGCATTGGCTATATCCCTCGGATCCTTCTCGGGCTTGGAAAGATTGATGGTTATGTCAAGAGGTCCGAAGGGGGAGGCGGCGACCCATTTTATATCCTTTTCTATACGGTCGCACCTGATATAGTTGGTAGCCTTTGAAAAGCCGTAATACCAGTCGGTGGCTTCTTTTTCCGACCTTTTGTACCGGTCTCTGAACTGCCTTATGACTTCCGAAGGGGGCGGGGTTATAAGGCCGCATATCTTCGTGTCGAAAAGATCCCGCATGGTTATGGTATCATTCTCAAGAATGCACTTTTGAAGGGCCGCATCCGTCATGTCCGAAAGGATCTCGTGGATCTTTCTGACCGGGGCAGCTGTATCGTCCGGCCTGTACTCTGTCTCATCAAAGAGCTCAAGAAGCCTGTTTACGGTATATATTGCATCTTCTTCCGGTATAAGGCCCTTCCTTAGAGCGTAGCTTACAAGTTCATGTATGAGGTTTGATATATAAACGGTGTCACTCATCGGTCTCTCCTTGGGTACGGCAGGTCATACTATCATGACTGCTCCGTACTTTCTGATGGAATATTTCTTTGCGCTTCCGGTTCCCAAAACCGCGTCCATGGCCTCTATGTACTCATCGGCATATTCGCTTTTGACAAAGGTCTGTATGGTACCGGCGAAGCCTCCGCCATGCACACGGGAGAGGCCTTTTTGAGGCGATGAAAGGACCAGGTCACTTACCGCAAGGGCTATGGACACTCCCTGCTGATCGGGATATCTGTCGCTGTATATGTTCTGAAGGTATTCAAAGGATGATCTTGCCGATGATGCGAAGCTGGAAAGAAAAGCCTCAAAATCGCCCCTGCAAAGAGCTTCGGCTTCGGCTCCGACCCGCCTGTTCTCGCCGAAGAAATGGATGGCGCGCATAACGGCCCGGTCCCCGGCCGCCTTTCTGATCCCGGGGATGTTCTTCATGAACTCATCCTCAGAGATTTGGCTTAAAAATTCTTTTCCGAAGAATGCGGCGACCTTTTTCATCTCAGCGGGGATGGCAGCATAATCATCCGTGAGATCCGCATGGGATGCCCTGGTGTCGGTTATGACAAGGGTGTATCCGTAATCGGAGGGATCAAAATCGATCCTCTCGATCTTAGGATATGTATCATCGGAGAAAGCTTCCTTATTATCGGGGTTGGCAAAATCTATATGGACAAAGCCTCCGACGCTGCAGGCCATCTGGTCCATAAGACCGCAGGGCTTGCCAAGGTATATGTTCTCCGAGAACTGGCCTATCTTGGCTATATCCACGGTTGAGACGGTGTTGTCGTTATATAATCCCGAGAGTATGGCACCGCAAAGGGATTCGAAGCTTGCCGAGGAAGACAGGCCGGATCCTCCGAGGACATCAGAGGTCACATAAGCCTTAAAACCTCCGGTCTTAAACCCTCTTTTGTCAAAGCCTGCGGCAACGCCTCTTATCAGGGCTGCGGTCGTACCGGTCTCACTATCGGCCGGTGACAGATCCTTAAGATCCACATGATAGGTTTCATATCCTTCCGAATAAAGGCTTATGATGTTATCTTCTGTTGCGGCCGCAACAGCCAGAGAGTCTATGTTAAGGGATGCGGCCAGTACCTGCCCCATCTGGTGGTCGGTATGGTTCCCCCCTATCTCACTTCTTCCGGCGGCTGAAAAGAGATGCAGGTCTCCCTCTTTGCCGAAGCGGTCGGTAAATGAGGAAACAGCCTTACTTATCCGCTCCTTCTGGCGCGAGATCTCACTCTCATCCGTCCCGTATATCTCCTCAAGTCTCCTGCTTTCAAACAATGCATTGATATCCATGATTCCCTCTCCATATGTTCTTATTTTGTCAGGTTGTAAGACACTATATCATCATAAACGCTTAATCCGGTAAGCGCAAGAGTCCTTTGAGGGTCGGAAGGAACCTTCTTATTTTTTTATGGAAATGAGGTTTTCTTACTCTGTCGCACTGTGATATAATATTTGCCGATTGCTTTGTAATAAGCCGGCCAAAGCGACGGATGTCCCATATGAAATGAAAGATGGCCCGGGCGGGGATGAGCAAAGCTCCTCAAAGACAGAGCGGATCTTATGCGAAGCGGAAACAGATCATAACAGAAAGAATGGATAAGGAAAATGGACAGTAAGGGTATAGAGATCAGATGGCACGGACGCGGAGGACAGGGAGCCAAGACGGCAGCCCTCCTGCTGGCGGACGTTTGCTTTAAGACGGGAGCTTATGTTCAGGGCTTTCCGGAGTACGGACCTGAAAGGATGGGAGCCCCCATCACAGCCTTTAACAGGATCAGTCCCAAGGAGATAAGGGTACATTCAAATATATATACGCCCGATCTGGTCGTTGTGGTCGACGAGACGCTCCTGTCATCTGTGGATGTGACGGCAGGCCTGAAAGAGGATGGTGCCATAATAGTGAATACGGCCAGGACTGCAGATGAGATACGGCCCCTTCTCGGAGGATATACAGGCAGGGTATATACGGTTGATGCCCGCCGTATCTCCATAGAGGCGCTTGGGAAGTATTTCCCCAACACGCCAATGCTTGCTGCATCCGTTGCGGTCTCTAAAGTCATGGACAGGGATTCTTTCATTAAAGAGATGAGATCGTCCTATGAACATAAATTTGCAAAAAAGCCGGAGGTCATAGACGGGAACATGAAAGCCCTCATGATGACTTTCGAAGCTTTG
>JAILLI010000069.1 GCA_024693225.1 Lachnospiraceae bacterium | reverse complement strand
GCCAGGGTACTCGCTGCAGATTTGAGAAGAGCTGAAGAGCGAGCAAATCGAGAAGGGTGGATTGATGCTGATGACTTTGACCGCGAAATGGGGATAATAGATTGAAAGAACTAAAGTACTCACCAGATTATACTGAAAAATGCGGGAACTTAAAAAGTATCTTGATTTCCAGTTTGGTGGGGATGTCAGGAAAAGGGTTATCAAAGAGATAGGAAGCAGTGTCCGATCATTACGAGAGAATGAACAGATAGGCATTTCTGTTCGTGAAATGTACGGTGTAGATACAGACTGCTTGTGCATTTTTGTTGCAAAGAATTACGTGTTTTACCGGATAGAACCGGATTGTATTTATGTCGTGAACATCTATAACGAACGTGAAGATTTCATGATGGACCTGTTTGGGATATCCGGACGCACGCAGGAGTCTATTGATTATTGGGGTAAATGATACCCGCCAAGGAAGCTATAGCATTGTCACCCGTGACAATATCAGGTTCCTTACGGATGACAGTCTGGAAGATGAGGTTGATTACTGGATCGAGATGAGAAATGAGTTATTATATGAGGATTCCGATATTGCTGCTTAAACGCTTCCGCCTTTCGGCAGTATGTGCGCAGATTTAAGAGTTTATTTCACGGCAGCTTTAGTATTCGTGTAAAATATGGTCAAGAAAGATTATCCTGATTTTATACTCCGTTTCATAGCGGCCAGTGCAAAAGGATTTTATCTTAGCAAGGAAGACGCCATTGCCGCATTGGACAGTGCCATAAGGATCAGCTCAGAGGTTAAGGATGAAACCGAAGAAGGTGATCATAAGATGATAATAGGCCTGGATCTTGTCAATGAAGAGGATGCCGGTAATCCTCTTGAGGATTATGCCGATTATTTTAACAGTGATAAGATCAGAGAAAGCGGACTTAACTATTTCTTCCATTGCGGAGAGAGTCTGAGGCTTCATCCCGCTCTCATATATTTAAGATCGGGTCTGTCGGTAGTTCTGGCTTCGGATGATGCAGTATTTATGATGGAAAATCCTCTTGTGGATGACTTCTAGGCCGCGATCATGAACTGGGATCTTGAACTTGCCGATGTGAAGATGCTGTGCCGCAATTCCATCGAGTCAAGCGGACCGGCGGAGGATGAAAAACAGCAGCTGATCGATAAATGGGAAAGGGATGGGATGCCTTTGTAGAAAAGGAACTTGCTGCGGATAAATAATAAGAGCATCCCGGCATAAATCAGAAACATTTTTCATACAATCAAGTCGCCGTTTTGGCGGCTTTTTTGTGTTTTATTATGATCTTCTACTGTTTTTGTCAAAAGCCTGATTGATCGCGATAATTGATTGTTCATTGCGTTGTTATATGTCGGTTGGAAATGGTATATAAAGATACATTTGCAAGCTGGAACAGTTCATTTGTGATATCTTGTCCGTTTGGTACAGATGATTTTGACAGATTGCAGGTAATCCGCTGGGTTACCTGCAAGTTTTTATACTCACACAAAAATGTACATATATAGTTTTTGTCGATTTTTATTGCATCATCGAGAACTTAACTGCAGCATTTCCGGATAAATGATGCAGTTGATGTTGACAATGAGTATATTATGATACGACCTAATATGATCCTTTAGCTACACAGAGATCTTTATAAATCTGAAGGTTATGATATCGGTGGGAAAAGATCTCTTAACTGGTATGAAGAGGTGAATGGATATCATATACTATGAAAAAGACTGAAGGATATTTCCTTTATGGTAATCAGACTGATCAGGAGGAATGTGGCAGTGGGGCAAGGGCTATGGTTTATATCAGATTTTTTAGTTGAGTTCACTAAGATTTATGGATATTGAGAGTGAAACTGTGTTACAATGTTATAGTTCGTATAGTACGAATAAATCTGAAGGTTAAGGAGAGGGAATGATGAAGAACAGAATGTGCAAGTTACTGAGTTTGGTGCTGGCTGCTTCCATGACATTTTCACTTGAAACAATGCCGGTTCTGGCCGAAGAGGATGATGACAGTGCTGTATACCAACTCGAAGAAAGCAGTCTGGATGCTGATGAGTTGGAAACGATTTCAGAAGATACGGCTGTGCTTAATACTGCAAAAGATGAAGCATCAACTGCGGAAAAGGATGAGGCGGCGGCGATGGAGTTGGATGTATCGTCAGCAATGGAACCGGATGAGGCATTTACGCTTAATCTGGGCGGATCGCTCAGTTGGGATGTATCAAGCGGTGATGTGATCTGGGTTAAGGTTAAGGCCGGAAACTATGCTAAGAAGAAAACACATATCAAGGTGTCTGTCAGCGGTGTTACAGCTTATATTTCCGGTTTCTATGATCTTGATAATGCAAGGAGCGGTTCTACATTTAATGAATATAACAATATAAGTGATTCGTTGCTGTTCCCTATCGCCTGGAGATCAAGCTATTATTATTTTAAGATCGTAGCCCAGGGCTCGGGGCAAATGGAGGTCACAGGGGGAACAGCGGCTAAGGAACCGGAGCTGCCCAAGGTGGATGACGATTTCTGTACAAATGAGGCACTTGCCTTATACAACACGGATATACTGTCTGTTCTTGAGGGCATGAGAAGTATACGTGATAATGTGCTCAATCAATCTTCCTATGGCCGGCAGATGTCAGATTACTATTATTCAATTTCGGATACGATCGTTTTCGAAGTTCTGTCCGACAGTGCTTTCAGAGCAGATATGATCGAAAAGGCTGATGCATTCATGCCTGTTATTAAAGAGTTTGTGGCGATCAGCCATGGTCAGCCGACAGGATATGTACTGACAGAGGATGATTACGAAAACATTCGTGCAATGAAGGAAGAGCTCTTTTCGAAGTTGGGTGATAAGGACAGAACACTTGGAGAGAATCTTTGGAATAAACTTTCGCTGAAGGATTTTGTCGGAAGACCCTTTAAAGAAGTCGTTGATGACAAGGTTCTGACTGAAGCGTCGGAAACTGATATGGCTTACTGTGAATGCATGGTTTACTATGATGGTGATGCAGATATCGCTTCAATCGTTTCCAAGGTGAACGATGTATTGGAAAGCAATGGGATCAATGCTTCGGTGGATTACAGGGAGTCTGAGAATCTGTTTGGGACGGACGCGAAATATGTCCTGGAAGTAAATGGTTTCTCGGATGAAGACATTATTAAGGATATCCTTACTGCAAGCAACATCTTTACGGATGTTGAAGCTAATTACGAGGTTAAGGCTTTAACCAACGATGTGTCTTACAAGTATGAGTGGAATCTTAAGAATAAGGGTCAGAAGATACCAACAAGAGACAAGAACGGTAATGAAAAGAAGGTCGCCGGTAAGAAGAATTCCGATATCAAGTTTGAAAACATGAAGAAATATGTCGGCAAGCAGAAAACCAGGAAGGTCAAGGTGGCCGTTATCGATACGGGTATTAACTATACACTTGCGGATTTCCAAGGCATTGTTGATATGAAGAATGCTTACAATTATATCTCGAATAACAATGATCCGATGGATGATAACAATCACGGAACGCATGTATCGGGTGTTATTGCTGCCAAGAACGGTAACGGATATTCTATGGCAGGTATCTGTGCCGATGCCCAGATACTCCCTATCAAAGCATTGGATGCAAATGGTTCGGGCGATACCGATAATCTTGCCAAAGCTGTTAAATATGCCGTTGATAAAGGAGCCAAAGTTATCAATATGAGTCTTGGTATCCGAAGAAGCAACGGTGATCCTGTTATGCCGAGTGAATGCAAAGAGGTGGAGAAAGCATTCAAATACGCACAGAAGAAGGGTGTAACGATCGTAGTGGCAGCGGGAAATGAGAGTAAGAACAATCTGTCTTACCCTGCAAATTCCAAATATACGATCAGCGTAGGTGCGATCGATAATAAAGACAAGCTGGCATATTTTACCAACAAAGGTAAAGGACTTGATATTGTGGCGCCCGGCGTTTCGATCGCGAGCCTGATCAAGAACGGTGAAGTTGCATTCCTCAGTGGAACATCAATGGCCTGTCCCGCGGTTGCCGGAGTTGTAGCGCAAATGTATGCTGTCAATTCCAAGATGACTCCGAAGAAGGTTGCAGCTATTCTGAAGAAGAATTCAAGGGATCTTGGCACAAAAGGCTATGACAGGAAATTCGGAGCAGGATGTGTTAATGCATATAAAGCTGTTATAGCGGCCAGGAAAGGTAAATAGAATAAATGATCGGGCTCATTTCCTGCGCCCGATAATAAGTGGTATTGAGCCGAGAATGACGCCGGCGATCAATGAGATGATCGTCTTGAACAGGGCCTTATATTGGATATATGCCAGAAACTTTTGACGGACGGATATCTCCGGGGCCCACATCATCCCGGCTTCATAATGGAAGCAGAGAAAGGCGTAGCTTCCGGCAAAACCTATTATAAACAGTACCACAGATATAACTATTCTCTTCATGACATTCATCCTCACGGTGTTTGGGTGCAGATCATTCTGACAACTATAATGCAACAATATGGATGCAGACAGACAGGCTGTCTGCATCCTTTGATCTTACTTATCTGCAGCGGCAACTGCCATATATTCGTCGATAAGTCCTTTTATAAGAGCTTCTGCCTCTTCGTATGTTTTATCATCCAGGGGATCTACGTTTGCAATACGCAGACGTTCAGCCGGTGAAACACTTGCACCGTCTTTCAGGAAACGGATATAATCATCGATCTCGTCCTGTCCGTTTTTATCCACCAGATTGCATATCGAGGCGGCATAGGTTATGGATGTGGCATACTGATAAACATAATAGTTGTTGTACAGATGGGGGATCCTGGCCCATCCAATTCCGCTGTCGTCATCAATTTTCACATTGTCGCCATCGTATAATCTTGTAAGCTCCAGCCATTTTCTGTTCAGATCATCGCCGTTTAGGGATCCGCCGCTCTCCAGTATCTTATAGCAGTAATCTTCAAATTCGGAGTATTTGCACTGTGTGATCAGTGTGGTTATGAACAGATCTATTTCCTGACCCAGCCAGTAAAGTTTCTCTTCATCCGAGGAGGCGTTGCTGATCATTTTTTTACTGAACATGAGCTCGTTGGCCGTTGAAGCTACTTCCTGGGTAAAGATGCTGGGGAAGTTGTTATATGTATTCTGGTTTTCGGCGGAAAACTCGGAGTATACGGCATGCCCCATTTCATGAACTATTGTTGAGGTATAAGGCGTCATACCATTGAAATTGTACTGAACATAAGGTGTGGTCTCATTGCCTATAAGGCATTCAAACTCCCCTGAATATTTGGTATCGGATGGGTAAACATCGATATGAGGGCTTGTGATGATCCTGTCAAAGGTTTCGAGATACTCATCACCCCATACACTGACAGCTAAGCGTCCAAGATTAACGGCATCCTCATAACTGATCTGGCCGGGGTCATAACCCGTGGCCGGAATGATAAGGTCGGCTTCCTTCATTTCGTCCAGTCCGAGAAGTTCCTTTTGGGTCTTATAATAATCACTGACCGAAGGGAGCAGGCTGTGCGCAAATTCGATTATCCGCTGATAAACAGCAGGATCCACGTCATTATCGTAAAGTGCATAATCCAGGGCCGTATCGAATCCGCGCAGTCTGGCTTTTGCGATATTTTTTCTCATCTCACTCTCAAGAAATGATGCATATGTGTTGCGGTATGGCTGTCTCATGGAATTACGGAGTGATAATATATCGATCCTGAACCGGCGGTCGTAATCCGGGTTTTGTAAGATCCTGCTGCTTTCGGTATTGGTCAGGACGCCTTCTGTTCCGTCAGGATATGTGAATGTAGGACGGATGAGTTCTACATTATCGAATATCTCAAATGATTTTTTTCCGTTTACGGCAACTTTCATAAGCGCTTCGGCAGTCTGGGCTTCTTCACTTAAGACCTTGTAATCCTCATCGGTGTATTTATGCAGATAAAAGGCATATGGAGCAAGCATTTCATCCGAGAGCATTTTCCGACGTTCCTCAAGCGGTATTTCCATGATCTCAGTATCAAAAAAAGCACGGGCGATCGTTATCTTCTGCTGGAGATCGTCATACCCGGCCATGACTGCATGGGCTTTGGGGTCAGCGGCGTTGATTGCATTAAGGAACTCGGCATACATCTCGGCTTTGGCCAGGATCGCGTCTATATCAAGATTGATCGGACTTTCAAGGTAATTTCTGATACCCTCTGCACTGCCTAGTGTTCCGCGAAATTGCCCTACCTGGGCGATCAGTTCTTCAGCATGCTTCATATCGGCATCAAATGCCTCATAGTCCTTATAAATATCGGTCAGATCCCAGGCTGTGGGAAGATCCGTCAGGATCCTGTTCTCGGTTTTAGTGGAAGCATCATCCGTTTTTCCTGCATCAGGCCCGGCAGCTACTGACTTATCTGCTCCGGCTGTGCCTGCTTCACCGGCAGCATTGGGAGCAGGTACAAAATTCACGTTACATCCGCTAAGTGATGAAGAAACTATACATGTTAACAGAATAACACACAGAGATTTTCTGATCATACGATAATCCTTTCTCCTATAAAATACATGTCCGTTCATTGCACGGGACTTTTGATAGCTTATCGATCATTATTATACGATATGTGAAACGAATGAAAAAGACTGCTTTCATAATCTTGCAAAAGTTATTCTTTATAATTAAGATAATGACAGGGGATAAACAGAATTATCAGCAGGATCATTGCGAAAGTTTATATAGATATGAGAATAGACAGATATCTGGCAGCTTCACGGATGGGCAGCCGGAGCGAAGTAAAAGACCTTATCCGAAAAGGACTTGTGTATGTGAACGGCGCAGCATGTAAAGACTGCTCGTTTCAGGTTGATCCGCAGGATGAGGTGTGCCTGAACGGTCAGAAGATCAGGTACGCAGAGCACGTATATTACATGCTCAACAAGCCGGCGGGATATGTAAGTGCGACTGAAGATTTAAGGGAGAAGACAGTACTTGACCTGTTTCCCGAAAAGATCCGCAAAGGGCTCTTTCCGGCAGGTCGACTTGACAAGGACAGTGTTGGTCTGCTACTTTTGACCGATGACGGCGAACTTGCCCACAGACTGATGTCCCCGAAACATCATGTCGATAAGAGATATCTGATCCGAACGGATGCTCCTCTGACTGATGATGATGTACGGGCATTTGCGGAAGGGATCGTTCTTTCCGATGGTACGCGTTTTAAAAGTGCAGGGCTTGATATATCCGAAGATGATCCGTCAAAGGCTGTAGTTACGATAAGCGAAGGAAAGTTTCATCAGATAAAGCGTATGGTGGAAAGCCGATGTAACAAAGTCAGGTATCTGAAACGACTTTCTGTCGG
Organism: Lachnospiraceae bacterium; assembly: GCA_024693225.1. Lineage (GTDB taxonomy): Bacteria > Bacillota > Clostridia > Lachnospirales > Lachnospiraceae > UBA2868. The sequence continues at coordinate 14,465 of JAILLI010000069.1, read as the reverse complement.
ACCTCTTATGCTCGATCCAAAGCTTGAAGAGGGAATGTATCGCGAACTTACCGATGAAGAGACAAGGCTTTTAAGAACGATCTGATGAATAATAAACAGCACTTAAGAGGAGAAAAAATTTGAAAGATCATAAAGATAAAGGTTCGTGGACTTTAAGATACACCCTGTTGAACATGGCATATTTTGCGGCATTCTGTACCATACATGCCTGTGCCGCGGTCTACCTTCTGTCCCACGGGTTTACAAATACCCAGATAGGAGCCCTTCTTGCCATTGCAAACATCACATCTGCCATATGCCAGCCCTACATAGCCGGTATAATAGACAGGCCCGGGTGGCTTACAAACAGGAGATTCATCCTTATTTCCGTTATCGTCATACTTGCCGGCTCTGCAGTCCTGCTTGCTGCAAAGGATGCAAAGACTGTGATCTTCATAGTATATGTCCTTATATATATGATCCAGTTTGCCTACCAGCCCATGATGACGGCTCTGTGTTTTGAATTTCAGAAGGCGGGTTGTACTATCTACTACGGACTGGCCAGAGGCATGGGATCTGCCGGCTTTGCGATCACCAGCATATTCGTGGGAAGGGCTATAGAGGCAAAAGGAACAGACCTGCTCCCTGTTATAAGTATAGTCCTTATGGCGGTATCTGCCATACTGATCTATACGTTTGTAAAGCCCGGCGGTGAGATATTAAAAGCAACAGGAGCCGAGATGGATGAGGGAAGAGGGGACGGTAGCGGGGACCTTAAAGCCCACAACAATATAGGAGATTTTGCCCGGACCTATCCGGCTTTTATGGTCTTTCTTGTTGCAACCATCTGCTTCTTTTTCGCCCATAATATGATCAATGATTTCATGATCCAGATCATAAGGAACTTAGGAGGGGGAGAGACGGAGCTGGGATATGCCAACTCCCTGCAGGCCATACTGGAACTTCCGGTTATGGCTCTCATAGGATTTGCGCTTGCAAAGATATCATCCGAGAAACTTCTTGTCTTTTCCGGCCTTGCTTTTTTTGTAAAGATACTGATACTGATCTTTGCAAAGGGCATGACGGGTATGTATATCAGCCAGAGCTTTCAGTTATTTGCATATGCCGTTTTCATTCCGGCCGCAGCCTACTATGTCAGTTTTACAATGGAGGAGCTCGACCAGGTGAAGGGGCAGGCATATGTTACAAGTGCCATAACCATTGGCGGAGTTTTTTCAAACATGCTAAGCGGTGTGATACTAGATCATCTCGGGGTCAGATCCATGCTTGCGGTCGGTACCGCAGTCTGTGCCGCCGGGGTCATCATAGCCTTTATAGCGATGACAAGGCTTCCACACCATAAGAAAAAGGCCTGAAGGTTTTTGGCGGGCGGATTGTAATTTGCGAAAGGAGTTATTATCTTGAATGATCATATAGTTCGTGCAACGGCCGCCGATGGCTGTGTCAGGGCTTTTTGCGCAACAACGCAGAATATTACGGAATATGCCAGGAAGTGTCATGATACTTCTCCTGTTGTAACAGCTGCCCTGGGAAGACTTCTTTGCGCCGGAGCCATTATGGGAAGCATGCAGAAGGGTGGCGACGACCTGCTGACCCTGCAGATCCGCGGTAACGGCCCCTTAAAAGGGTTAACGGTAACAGCCGATTCAAATGCAAATGTAAAGGGTTACCCCATGGTAAGGGATGTTATGCTGCCTCCTAACAGCCGCGGCAAGCTGGATGTGGCCGGGGCCATAGGAGCAGGCATGCTGACCGTTACAAGAGATCTGGGCCTTAAGGATCCTTATGTGGGACAGGTTGAGCTGATATCCGGAGAGATCGCTGAAGACCTTGCATATTATTTTTCATCGAGTGAACAGGTTCCGTCGGCTGTTGCTCTTGGCGTACTCATGGAAAAAAACAATACGGTGAAATGCTCGGGAGGGCTGATCATACAGGCACTTCCGGGGGCGGGTGACGATATAGTCCGCATGCTTGAAGATAAGCTGGGTGCCATGAAGCCCATAACCAGCCTGCTGGATATGCAGATGACGCCTACGGATATCCTTAATGATGTCCTGGGTCAGGCAGGGCTTACGATACTTGATGAGATCCCTGCGGCCTTTAAGTGCAACTGTGACAGGAAGAGGGTGGAAAAGGTCCTTATAAGTCTTGGAAATGAGGAACTGGAGAAGATGGCGGCAGAGGGTGAAAGCGTTGAAGTAAAATGCAGCTTCTGTAACAGAGCCTATGTTTTTTCACCCGATGAGATAAAAGGTTTTCTCAAAAGATGAGATATCAGGGGCATATTATGGCCTTGCAGCCGTAAAGAGTTCGTAGAGGGCAACAGCTGACGATGCCGCAACATTAAGAGAATCAACCCCGTTATGCATGGGGATTACGGCTTTATGATCGCTTTGCTCAAGAGTTTTTTCACTGATACCGGAGCCTTCCGCACCAAAGACGAGGGCTCTTTTTTTATCCCTTTTAAGGACGGGTTCGGTTATGGGGACGGCGTCTTCAACCAGTGCCATGGATATGACCGTAAAGCCGTATTTGTGGAGCAGGTGGACCGGATCGGTACCTTCCGGAAAATAAGTCCAGGGGATCTGAAAGACAGTCCCCATGGAGACTCTGGCGGATCTTCTGTAATATGGGTCCGACGATCCATGCGTCAGGATCACAGCCTGTGCAGCGAGTGCGGCAGATGATCTGAAGATGGCTCCGATATTGGTCGGGTTGACTATATCTTCAAGTACGACCAGGCGGTCTGATGAGGAGAGTATCTTACCGGGGTCGGGAAGGGGAGGCCGCATAAAAGCAGCCAGGACACCCCTGGTCAGGTTGAAGCCCGTGATATGGTTCATGACATCAAGAGCAGCGGTAAATACCACAGGATCCCCGGCTCTTTGAAGAAGCCTTTGTACTGTGTCTGTGTCAAGAGATCTTTCTTCAACAAAAAAAGACAAGGGCACAGCTCCCATATCAAGAGCCCTTTCTATCACCATGGGTGTCTCCGCGATGAAGGCCCCGGGGCCGGGCTCATTTATATGCAGAAGCTGGGGTTCATTATAACCTATATAGAGCGACAGCCTGTCATCATTCAAGTCATTTACGTGTATAGTGTTCATGGCATATACCGCCTCCGTCATCATCTGAACCGATCGTTATCATCCTAACATATTTTGGACACAAATGTAGCAGGGAATAAGACCACGCATAAAATATACTGTCAGACACAGGATACATGTAGTATAATCCTAACTGTCCGGGACGGGCTTAAGGGGCAGTATCGCCATATGTACGACAGGCCCCACGGATCCGGAAGATGCTGATCATAAGGTGGGGATCGTAACCATCAGGGATAAATTATCAAGGAAGGGATACCGGGATGAAAAAACAAGCGACTTTAATATTTGCCATAGTTATTGCTCTGCTGCAGGCCATGCCAGTATATGGTGATGTCGGTCTGATACCGTCTGTTACGGAGGATATGCTCGAGCCGCTGTACTGGACGCAGACCGTAAACGATGCCGACCAGATACTTGCGGATGCCGATACCATAAGCAGCATAAATGCCGCAAGCCTGTCAGATCCAGACTGTAACATGAACGACCTGGAAAACGAGGAAGAGGTCTTTGACGGCGTCGCATTGAACCGGGCAAGATGGAAGAGTGCCATGTCCGACCTGTCCACTTTCCTTGACGGGAAGCATTATGAAGAGACCGGCAATATAATATCGGGAAATTTTGCCATGGATGTACTGGAAAACCTTGATGATCCCGATGCTGCCGAGGATATGCAGATCCGTTACGGCATCTGTGTCCACAGGTCCGATGTCAGGGTCTACCCGACAAAGCTTATCATCGCCGATGATCCCGGTGATTATGATTTTGACAATGTACAGAATTCCGGCATAAAGGTCGGAGAGCCTGTTACGGTATATGCAATGTCAAGAGACGGTGCGTATTATTATTGCCATACATCATGTGTTTCCGGCTGGATCCCCTCAGAAGACATAGCCATATGCAGGGATAAGGAAGAGTGGGAGAAAGCCTGGAAGTTTGACGATGACGATATCATGGTCGTGACATCATCCAAGATGATACTTGAGGAGTCGAACACATCACCGGAACTTTCGGGACTGATGCTTACCATGGGAACGGTCCTTCAGAAGGTAAAACCATATGAATACGGGACTTTTATCACCAACCGGTCCCCCTACTACAACCATACGGTGTGGATCCCGGTAAGGAACGCAGAGGGCATGTACGAGAGAAGACGCGCCCTCATCTCCGTGCATCATGATGTCAGTGACGGTTATCTGCCGCTGACAAGCAATAATATACTGACACAGGCCTACAAGATGCTCGGAGACGCATACGGATGGGGGGCCATGCTCTCGTCCGCTGACTGTTCATCTTATGTAAGGGATGTGTATAAATGTTTCGGAATGGACCTGCCGCGCAATACGACCTGGCAGTCTGCAATGCCGGCATTAAAATATGATCTGTCTCTGGCGGATGATGATACCAAGAAGGAACTCTTTGACCGGCTTCCGGCAGGCACCGTACTTTTCTTCAAGGGGCATGAGATGATATATCTGGGTCACGAACAGGGACAGTATTATGTGATAAGTGCCACCAGCTCCATGATGTATCCGGGAGGAAAAGACAGAACACGCATAAGAGGCGTTATCATAAATAGCCTTGATGAGAAAAAGGCAAACGGGAATACATGGTTATCCGATCTTAATGAGGCTCTGGTGCCTTATATCAAAAATGAGGAAAACCTGAAGATCCCTGTCTTTGCAAAAGAGACAAAAACAGTGTCTGATATGGATGCGGCGGAAGATGTGGTCCCGACTGAAGAAGAGGATCCCAAAGGATATAAAGAGATCAGCTTCGATCCTTCCTGGGACTATGCCGAAAATGCAAAGATCACGGAGGGGATCGCAAGGCTGTACCGGTCAGAGAGTGAGAACAGAAAAGACATCACGGTATGTCTTAATGCCGGACATGGAACAGAAGGGGGAACCGAAGTTAAGGTATTGTGCCATCCGGATGGGAGCGGCAAACTGGTCACGGGTTCTACAGCGGCCGGCCAGACAGAGGCTGTTGCGGTATCGGCAGGTACCGTGATGACTGACGGCCTTCCCGAAGGTGACGTCACGCTAAAGGCTGCACTCGTGATAAAGGAAGAACTGCTCGCGGACGGTTATGATGTACTCATGATAAGGGAAGAGGGTGATGTTCAGCTTGATAATATAGCCCGTACCCTTATAGCCAATAACAATGCCGATGTTCATATAGCCATCCATTATGACAGCACGGATACGGGTAAGGGCGTCTTCTACTGCGGCGTTCCGTCTGATGAGACATACAGGGAGATGGAGCCGGTAAGCTCGCACTGGCAGCAGCATGAAAAGCTTGGGAAGAGCCTGATATACGCATATGAAAAAGAAGGATTCTCGCCCTGGAACGACGGGAATTATCCCATAGATCTGGTACAGACATCATACAGTACCATACCTTCGGTCGATCTTGAACTGGGAGATACGACAACAGACCATTCATATGCCACACTGGTCAGTGCAGCAAAGGCAGTATCGGAAGGACTTGACTGGTTCTTTAAATAAGACTGATCATGAGATGATCTTATGGGGCGGCAGGTGCATTTTAAGTGTCGCCTCAAGATCCTCTCCATGAAGGGGTTTGGACAGGTAGTCAGCAAAGCCCAGCCTTCTGTATTCCTCTTCGGCACCGGCAACAACATTTGCGGTGAGCATGATGACCGGTGTTTCTGTATTGAGGCCGGAAGATCTTATTACTGAAAATGTCTCTATGCCGTCCGGCTCTGGCATCCTGTGGTCGAGAAGTATCAGATCGTATTCTTTTTCATTACACAGATCTATAGCCTGTTTTCCGCCATCGGCTGTTTCTATCATGACCTCTGTTTTCCGAAGAAGGGCCTGGACGACCTTGAGATTGAGCCTTGCATCATCCACAACAAGGATATGGGCTTGGGGGGCCCTGAAACTTTCTCGGTATACAGTCTTTTTTGCCACAAGGTTTTTGGTAAAGGGACCCGCAGGAGACGGATCACTTATCTCCTGGGGCAGCCTTATGGTAAAGATGCTTCCTTTGCCGGGGGAGCTTGTCACATCTATCGTACCATCCATGAGATCTATAAGATCCTTTGTTATCGCAAGTCCCAGACCGGTTCCCTGTATATTGGCATTTTCCTTCTCGTTGGCACGCCTGAAGGCATCAAAGAGTCCTTCAAGATCCTGCTCGGCAATACCGATACCTGTATCTTTTACGACTGTCACCATGGTTCCGCCGGCGGTATCTTTGCGCTCAAAAGACAGGTGAACGCTTACTGTGCCTTCCCTGGTATATTTGATCGCGTTTGAGATCATATTGGCCATTATCTGACGCACCAGCTTCCGGTCTCCTGACAGTTTTGCCGGTATGTCCTCATCACATGTAACATCCAGGATAAGATCCTTGGCTTCAGCCATCTGTTCGAAGCTGTTGTAGCAGTCCCGGAGCAGATCATGGGGATCGTAGGAGGCAGGTGTGATATCGACCTTATTTGCTTCTATCTTGGAAAAATCAAGCACGTCATTTATCAGACTGAGTAAGGTGTCGCCGGACTGCTTGATGCTGGTGGCATATTCTATAAGCTGGGGATCTTCCGTGGAACGCAGGATCATCTCATTCATACCCAGCACGGAATTTAAGGGAGTCCTTATCTCATGGGACATGTTGGCAAGAAAGTTACTCTTGGCCCTGTTGGCATCATTGGCAGCATCCCTTGCAGCCCTTATCTCTTCGAGGTAATGCATCTGCTCGGTATTGTCCTCAAAGAGGAAGTAGGATCCGATCAGGCGCCCCTTGCGGTCGTTTATCATGTTATAGCGGATCACGTATGAGACCGTATATTCCACACCGTCTTTTTGGCCCTTTACAGAGTATGCTTCCTCACCGAAGGACAGTCCTTTTTCGTTAAGGGCATTTATCACTGCAGCAACAGGCTGGCAGGAGAGGTCATATTTTTCCGGAACGATGGAAAATCTCTTTCGGGCAAATTCGTTGGCATAAATACAGTTATCGGAAATATCAAAGAGGACCAGCCCTTCGTTCATGTCATCAACAGCCCTGCCTATGGATGATGTCATAAGGCTGTATGGAACAAATCTCTGTATGGCCAGATAGATAAGGGCTCCGGCCAGGGCATAGAAGATGACCGAAGCGTCGAGCGGCAGCGCAAACATCATATAGGCCACGTTCATGACGACGACCAGAAGAAGGACCGACAGGATGAGGATATATTTGATCCGGTAGAAACTGTAGGATCTCTTGATCCTGTATATGATGAAAAAGAAAGCAACGGCAACTGCAGTATAGTCGATGGCAAGGTGGACGTAATACGGCCACATGGCCTTTATCTGATAGAAGTCGCCGCCCGCCCTGCTTGTGATGGTATAGACCGAAAAAGCATGACCGAAGACGGGATTTAAGATTATGGACAGGCTGTCGAGAAACATGATGACGGCTGCGGGCTTGTACATCCTGATAAGAGGCTTATCATGTTCCGTATAAAGAAGGCAGAAACCAACGAGAAAATAGAGTATCCAGTTGATGGCGGCAAAATACCCACAGAAGGAGATCTGTGCAAAGCGGATATCAAAAGACAGTGCTATAAGGATATTGGCCAGTATCGAGACCGTGGCAGCGATGAAAGTTTTTTTGAGCCAATTACCGTAAGATTTTTCGATTTTTTCCGAAGCTTTTGTGATAAAATAGATAGCAAGCGCGGCAAGGATGTCTATTATCACGAAGATAATCCTGAATAACATAGGATACATTATACTTTATTATGGTGTTTCGGTCAAAATATATAAAGGAAGTGATGATATGGGAGAGGGAGATCTGAAACAGTCCGGGGATCCCAGACTTGATGAACAGCTGCACTTTACTGCACTTATTGACAGGATGTGCAAGGTGAGCCGCAGGAACCTGCTTGTTGACGGCAGCCGCAGAGAAAACGACGCGGAGCATTCATGGCATATAGGGGTCATGGCTCTCATCTTTTCCGAGTATGCAGCCCAAAAGCCCGATATAGGCCGTACCGTTCAGATGTGCATGGTGCATGATCTTGTGGAGATCTATGCGGGAGACACCTTTGCCTATGATGAAAAGGGGAACAGTAATAAGACAGAGAGGGAAGAAGCTGCCGCCGACAGGCTTTTTTCACAGCTCCCCGAAGAACAGGGCAGGATGATACGGGATCTGTGGATGGAATTCGATGCCATGGAAACAGTTGATGCAAGATATGCCGCTTGTCTTGACAGGCTGCAGCCATTCCTTCACAACACGCTGACGGAAGGACACACATGGAAGGAGAGCGGGACCTTTCGGAGTGCGGTTGAAAAAAGGATGAAGCCCGTAAAGGAATTCATGCCGCGCATCTACGGATGGATGGAGATGAACATGGACATTGCGGTAGAAAAAGGATGGTTAAAAGACGGGTAAATATTACTTGACAAACAGGTCGGCTCATGATGAGATAGTTAGTGGGGATTACATTACGGACATCGGTTCTTAAGGGACGGTTACCCGGCGGAAAGATGCCGAAAGAAAAGGAGAAAGGCTATGAAAAAGATCACAAAAAAAGTATTTGCATTATTCCTTACCGCAGCACTTGCAACAGGACTTTGTGCCTGTGCGGCAACGATGCCCAGCGCCGAACAGGTACAGCAGGTACAGGCGCAGGCACAGAAGACAGGTGAAGAGGTTGTTACTTATACCGTAGGTATATACAACTACCTCAATGACAAGACCATCGACACAGTGGTAGAGAATATCAGGAAGCAGCTTGAGGCTATAGGTGAAGAGAACAACGTGAGATTCGAGGTTGTATACGAATACTGTAATGCCGATCCCGAGGTTCTCGATCAGGTTGTCGCCAAATATATAGAAGATGAAGTGGACCTTATGATAGGTGTTGCAACGCCGGTTGCCAAGTCATTCCAGATAATGACGGAGGGCATGAACATACCCGTGATATTTGCAGCCCTGTCAGACCCCCAGGGTGCGGGTATCGTTAAGCCGGGCATTGAAAATGCAGACATCATGGGTGTCCTTAACTATATCGATATGAATGCTGCCCTGGAACTCTTCCGCGAGACGACTCCGAAGGCAGGTCAGATAGAAGATGCAGTCAATTCGTTCGTGCTCAGCGGAACGATCGAGAATTTCGGAAACGATTTTGTAAATCTCGGGATAGCTACTGCCAACATGACCAAGAGCATCCTTATTGACGGCAATAATCCCGCCAATATGCCTGTTATCACTATTGAGAACGGAAACCTTACGATCAGTCCCGAGCTCGGAGAGGTTCTCGGAGTTGACAGCAAGGAACTTGGGATAGCCCTTGAGCCTATCATGCAGCAGATAAGTGCATATCTGTAAGAGAGAAGAAATGGAAAGATCAAAGGTTTATTTTACAGATTTTCGTACAGTCCTGGATGTCAGCCTTACCAAAAAGCTTCAGAAACTGATAAAGCTGGCCGGTATCGGTGACATCGATATGGAAGGCAAGTTTGTCGCCATCAAGATGCATTTCGGTGAGCTGGGAAACCTGGCATATCTGCGCCCCAACTATGCCAAAGCTGTAGCCGATGTGGTAAAGGAAAAGGGCGGACTGCCTTTCCTTACGGACTGCAACACCCTTTATCCGGGAAGCCGCAAGCATGCTCTTGAACATTTGGACTGCGCCAATATAAACGGCTTTAACACGGTGACCACGGGCTGTCAGATAATCATCGCGGACGGACTTCGCGGTACCGATGATATAGCAGTTCCGGTTCCAAACGGCGAATACTGCAAAGAGGCCTATATAGGACGTGCGGTCATGGATGCCGATATCATCATCTCACTCAATCATTTCAAGGGACATGAGCAGGCCGGCTTCGGCGGTGCGATCAAGAACCTTGGAATGGGCTGCGGCAGCCGTGCAGGGAAGATGCAGCAGCATAACAGCGGACAGCCCCATGTGATAGAAGACCTTTGCAGGGGCTGCAGGCGTTGCGCCAGAGAGTGCGGATCCGATGCGATCATATATACAGACGGCAAGGCTTATATCGATAAAGAAAAATGTAAGGGCTGCGGACGCTGCATAGGTGCCTGCGCATTCGATGCCATAGAGAACGATAACTGGGATGCACCGCAGATGCTGGGCCGCAGAATGGCGGAATATACGGCAGCCGTTGTCGGAGGAAGACCGAATTTCCACATCAGTCTGATAACGGATGTGTCCCCTAACTGTGACTGCCACGGTGAGAACGATGCCCCCATACTTCCCGATATTGGCATGCTGGCCTCATTCGATCCGGTAGCCCTTGATATGGCTTGTGTCGATCTGTGCCAGAAGGCGGAACCCATAAGGAACAGCCAGCTTGGGGATAATATGGCCAGTCCTCATTTCCATGATCACGGGAACGTATGGCAGAATTCCAATCCCAACGTATCATGGGCCGAGACCCTTGAGCATGCCGAAAAGATCGGTGTGGGAACCAGGGAATATGAACTTATAACGATGAAATAGATATGAGTAATGAAGCTGTTGACGCTGCCGGCAAGATAGCCATATATGACATGCTCTCCGAAGAGGAGAAGGAACTGGTAAAGACAAATGTCGTGATCCGGTCCTATACAAAAGATGAGATCATACATTCCTGTACGGGCGACTGTCTGGGATTGATCTATGTCCTGTCCGGAGGGATAAGGGTTGGCATAATCTCAAAAGAGGGACGGCAGATAACCCTTTACAAGCTTACGGCGGGTGATACATGTGTTGTATCCGCAGCCTGTGTCCTTCATGAGATAAGGCTTGACAGTTCCATGACCGCTACGGCAGACAGCCGCCTTCTAATTCTGAATTCAAAGACTCTTTCAAAGCTTGTGGCTGATAACATCAGGGTCAGAAGCTACAGTTACGAGATAGCGACAAAGAGATTTTCCGACGCTCTTTTCGTTCTTCAGGAGATGATCCTTGAAAGCTTTGATGTTAGGCTTGCAAGATATCTGCTTGCCTGTTCGCAAAGGGAGGGCCGGTCTGAACTTCATATGACTCAGGAAGAGGCTGCCCTTGAGGTCAATTCGGCAAGGGAGGTTGTGGCCAGGATGCTGCGCCAGTTTGCCCTTGACGGCCTTGTGGAGGTAAAAAGAGGCCTGATCATATTAAAGGATATAGAAGGCCTGAAGGACTTGGCCGGATGAAATGTGACCTTGTTACAGACACAGGTCCATCTTATGAATATGATGATGACATGGCCAGAAGGTCATGAAGCGATCATGATATCAGTTGATAGGTATCGACACATGATCGTTTAACTTGTTCGGAAAGGAGAGACACAATGGCTGAACTTACCATAACAAATGATAATTTTGAAACTGAAGTATTAAAAGCCGACAAACCGGTTGTTATCGATTTCTGGGCACCATGGTGCGGACCCTGCAGGATGATGGGACCCATCATCGAGAAGTTTGCCGAGGAATTCGAAGGAAAGTATGTTGTCGGCAAGGTCAATGTTGATGATGAAGAGGAGCTGGCAGGCAGATTCAATATCATGAGCATTCCTACCATCAAGGTGTTCAAGAACGGAGCTGAAGCCGGTACCACTATGGGTGTTACCACGCGGGAGAAGCTTCTCGAGCTTATCGGAGAGTAAGGATTTGTACCGGAAAAAATACATTTTTATGTGACTGCGTTACAGATTATCAGGCCGGATGATGTTAATCTGATATCGTAAACAAAGGGTTACTTTGACAGATCAGAAAACACGGCTTCACATAAGAAGGAGGGACCGGTATGAAGGAAAACAAACAGCAGGTAGAAAACCTCGTAAACTTACTTGACGGGTATGCAACAAAGGGCGGACATCATCTCAACGTAAATGTACTTAACAGGGACACGCTCCTTGATGCCCAGAAGAACCCCGAAAAGTACCCCCAGCTTACCATAAGGGTTTCGGGATACGCCGTTAACTTTATCAAGCTTACGCCGGAACAGCAGGCGGATGTAATATCCAGAACTTTCCATGAGGCTATCTAGCAAATCCTATAGACAAGGGGCTTGACAGGGTGTTATAATTTTCTACGATAAGGATAAGGTATACCATTTCATATATGTGAGATGGTATACCTTTTAAATTTACTTAAGGAGGTATGTTATGGCCTGTTTTTTAGTACCTGCATCAGAAGCCGTCATCACAACAGTGGCAGAAAAGATCATCAGCTCCAAAGAAAAAACAAATGAAACAGATACCGGTAATGATATTCCCAAAGTCAGCTTTTCGTCAAAGCTCGGATGGCTGAACAAAATGCTGTGGGGCGGAAGTGCACTGCTGGCATTTGAGCACATATGGCATGGTGAGGTCATACCCGTATTTCCTTTCCTTACTGCCGTACAAAACGGTGAGACAGCGGATATGCTTGCAGAAATGGGGACCGCAGGGGTAGGGATGGCAGTTCTGGTCACCCTGATCTGGGGTGGTATGCTTGTTGCTTCTTCTGTCATTGAAAAGAAGAAGGATCCGGCCGCATCCGGCAAGGAGGACTGAATGACACTTCTTACAACGGTTTTTGCAGCCATCATCTGCACGATCATCTGGTATAAGAGATTGCCCGATACAAAAATGGGACTTGGAACCTTATGCCTTATGTACTGGGGAGCCTCAATAATGTGGTTCGTAGATGCCATTGTAGAATACTCGGAGCTTGGAGCGGCTTATTTTGAACAGGCCCCCGCCGATATGTTAAATGATGCCTATTTGGGTCTTTCGGTCGTGGCCATGGGGCTTGTCATCTGGCTTGTGATACTTCTGATAAAGGATCCCGGCGGACTTGTAAGAGGAGCGATATTACATAAGAAATAATAAACAAAAGTGGCGGTTCGGCAAAAGCCGTAACCGCCTTTTTTTCGGTACGGATCATTTTGCATCTGACTGTATGGAGCATGGTATATGGATGATATCAGGGATATACTTGAAAAGATAAAAGACGGGAAGCTTGGCGTTGATGATGCCATGCTGCAGCTCAAGCAGGCTCCTTTCCTTGACATAGGGTATGCAAGAGTGGATATGCACAGGAAGATCAGACAGGGCGCTTCCGAGGTCATATACGGAGCAGGAAAGTCTGCGGACCAGATAAAGGGGATAGTAAAGACCATGAAGGACAACGGACAGGACCGTATACTTGTAACGAGACTATCCGGGGATAAAGCCGATGAACTTTCCGGCGAATATGATATGGTCTATCACGAAGAAGCACGTATAGCTACGCTCGGGCCGATCCCGGAGCCCTCCGGGAACGGGAAGATAATTGTAGCTACCGGCGGAACAAGCGATATAGGAGTGGCTGAAGAGGCGGCAGTGACCGCACAGTTTCTGGCGAATGATGTAGTAAGACTGTATGACGTCGGCGTTTCGGGACTTCACAGACTCCTTTCAAACCTTGATGATATCATGAGTGCATCTGTTATAATAGCAGTGGCGGGAATGGAGGGCGCTCTGGCCAGCGTCATCGGCGGCCTTGCCGACTGTCCTGTTATCGCCGTACCCACAAGCGTCGGGTACGGGGCATCATTCAACGGGCTGACTGCACTTCTGTCCATGCTCAATTCCTGCGCGAGCGGAGTTACGGTTGTTAACATAGACAATGGATTCGGTGCCGGATATACCGCCAGCATGATCAATCATGCAGGTATCAAAGCCGGCTGAAGAAAAGGGAGGAAATCCGTTTGAAGATACTGTATCTGGATCTTGGTATGGGTGCGGCAGGTGATATGCTGACTGCAGCCCTGTATGAGCTTCTTGATGATGATAAAAAAGCCGAATTTATTGACACAGTCAATTCCCTGGGTCTTGAAGGTGTGAGTATTAAGGCAGAAAAATCCATAAAATGCGGGATCACGGGCACACATATGAGTGTCAGTATTTACGGCCTACCCGAGGGATCGCATGATCATCATGATCACGACCATGACTACGACCACCATGATGACCATGGCCACCATCACGGACATGACCACCATGATGACCACGACCATGACCATGACCACGACCATGACCATGACCATGACCATGACCATGACCATCATCACGACCACGGCCATGCGCATCATCATGCCGACGAGGTCTTTGCCAGCTGGGGCGTGGAAACGCCGCGCGCCTTCAGCGAGGCGGAGCTGACCGCCATGCTGGCGGCTCTGGCCGACGAGGCGCAATACGGCCTGGTGCTGCGGGCCAAGGGCATCGTCGCCGCGGCCGACGGCGGCGGCTGGCTCCATTTCGATTTTGTGCCCGGCGAGTCGGAGCTGCGGCGCGGGCCGGCGCTGCCGACCGGGCGCTTGTGCGTGATCGGTTCGCAGCTGCGCCAAGACGCGCTGCGTCAACTGTTTATGGTGTAAGCGATGAA
>JAILLI010000047.1 GCA_024693225.1 Lachnospiraceae bacterium | reverse complement strand
TAAGGATTTTATGTTCTTTTTCTTTCATGTCTTATGGCCCCTTTCTGGTTCGCACAATCCGAATACCTCGAATTATCTTTCGATATAATCTCACCACGGATTATATCATAAACCTTTGAAATGGGCATCTCCCCATATACCTGCTCTGAATATGCGGTTTTTGTCTGTTCGAGGGGGGCCGGTCCTGGAGAAGTTACGTTGTAGAGATTTACATACCCCCACCCCTCGTGTCATATTTTTTTAATGCCCTTTTACTCTTAGACAGTTTCTTTTCCACCTCACTGTATAAGTCCGAAACCGCTCTTGTTAACTCTTTTAATTCATTTATTTCTCCGGGTTCACTGCCGTCCTTACATCTAAGCATAGTGCAGAACTCTTCATTACCCTTGATCAATACAACCTTGCCTATCTTATACATTGCTCCTGAATTTTATATAAAAGAAAAGACACTCTCCCGGGAAAATTTTAGGAAAGTGTCTAGTTGATTTTATAGAACCAAAGAGAAGTTATGTTAACCTTACCGTATTTTTGCCAAAATTTTTGGTACTTTTTTGGTACTCGACCTTTTGATACCCTTCAAACCCGTGTGGTTACTGCGTTTGCGTTCAACCTATCAACCAATCATACAGTTCCTGATACTTCAGTGCGGAAACCTGCCAACTGAAGTCGGCGGCCATTGCACGGTCGACCATCTTGTTCCATTCGCGCTTCTTGTCATAGTAGATCCTCTCGGCATTTCTGATACATCCGAGCATCTCATGCGCATTGTAGTTCATGAACGAGAATCCTGTTCCGGTGCTCTCATACTCGTTGTAAGGCTCGACAGTATCCTTAAGTCCGCCGGTCTCACGCACGATGGGAAGCGTTCCGTAGTGAAGCGCCATCAGCTGTGACAGTCCGCAGGGTTCAAACAGCGAAGGCATCAGGAACGCATCAGCCGCGGCATAGATCTTGTGCGACAACGCCTCCGAATAATAGATGTTCGCCGAAACCTTATTGGCGTACTTCCAGTCAAAGTGTCTGAACATGTTCTCGTAGCGTTCCTCTCCCGTACCGAGGATGACTATCTGAACGTTATCCTGACACAGTTCATCCATAACATATGCGATAAGATCAAAGCCCTTCTGATCGGTCAGTCGGCTTACGATACCGATCATCATCTTCTTCTCATCCTTATCAAGTCCGAGTTCTTCCTGGAGCGCGAGCTTGTTCTTAACCTTCTCCTTACGGAAGTCCTTTGCGTTATACGGATTTACGATGAACTTATCCGTCGTAGGATTGTACTCATCATAATCGATACCGTTTACTATACCGCGAAGATCGTTCGCGCGTGCACGCAGCAGTCCGTCAAGGCCTTCACCGTAGAACGGCATCTTGATCTCTTCCGCATACGTATACGAAACCGTCGTGATCGCATCGGCAAATACAAGACCGCCCTTTAAAAGGTTACCGTCTTTGTATGCCTCAAGCTTGTCAGGTGTAAAGAAATATCCGGGAAGTCCCGACAGTGTCCTTACCGTCTCAACATCCCACACACCCTGGAACTTAAGATTATGGATCGTCATAACGGACTTCATGTTGCGGAAGAACTCGCCGTCATGGAAACGCTCCTTTAAGAACACAGGAATAAGGCCTGTCTGCCAGTCATGACAATGCACTACATCGGGCTGGAATCCGACAACCGGAAGCACCGAGAGCACTGCCTTTGAGAAGAATATGAACTTCTCCAGATCCCACAGAAGATCGCCGTAAGGCTTGGCACCGGAGAAATAGAATTCGTTATCTATGAAGTAGAATGTAACGCCTTCGTATTCCATCCTGAACACTCCGACGTACTTGTTATCGTTTCCGATATCCATGTGGAAACTGTCGATGTACTCCATCTTGTCCGTGTACTCCTTCGACATGCAAAGGTACTTCGGAATGATGACACGCACATCAAAGTATCTCTTATCAAAACACTTGGGAAGTGATCCGACAACATCAGCCAGTCCGCCGGTCTTGATAAAAGGAACACATTCGGATGCCGCAAACAATATTTTCTTCATGAACTGCCTCCTTATAAAGGGGTATGCGCTACCCTGTTATTATATCACACTTAGGGGCTTACGCGTTCAACATTGTGGGAATCGTAATTGGAATCGACAACAACCTTCTTGACGCGTGCCGAGAAGTACGACTCGGACAGCAGTGAAGGTTCGGAAAAATCATATGACAGGCTTCCGTCGGCATTCTGTATAATATTTGAAAATCTTACGGCAGCGTAGGCCGTACATGATTTTCCATCCGCCTGCGAGATGGTCAGATCATATATGATATCAAGATCGTTGTATGAATTACCGAGTGCTCCCGCCTTCTCGGGAAGAACGGTCTTAAAATATGAGCTTACGTAATTGGGCGTTCCGTACTGGAAAGTGGCTTTTTTGTTGATATACACGGGAACGAGATTGGCCTCGCAGAAGATCCTGACACCGTATTCATTCGCATCCGTAAATGCCTTCTTTCCTTCGGTTATCGCTTTCTGGATAAGATCGGAAGGAAGCTGCGACGCACTCGTAAGATAAGACGCATCGCCTGTCGCGGTATACTCTCTTGTACATTCTCCCGTGCTCTTATCAACGATAAATCCGGTCTCGCGGCACATGTCCTCAGTATAATCCGCCTTTATCGTTACGACATCTCCCTGAGAATAGAACTCTTTCGGATTCTCGATACCGAAGATCATCTTCTTTACGAGCGGCTGGCTGCTGTTGTTTTCTATCGATATCGTAAGTGCGGGAGATATTCCCGAAAACGTGACATTAAGATCTGCAAATACTTCATCAACGGATATCTTTGTAACGTTCTGAAGTCCGTCAACCGTGACTGTTCCGTTATTTTCGGCAACCTTTATCTTGAGCTTTTTAGCGATCGCTTCATTGCATGATCCGAGTACCGGTATCTGCATGCCGTTTGACAGAGCGATGTTCTGCGGAAGCGAGAATGAGAGGCTCTGGCGGAACATTACGTAATCGCCGTCCTGTACATCTTCGGTATGAAACCATGCATCATCATGTGCAGCCTTTACGCTCGCAAGCAGTGCATCAACCGCTTCTTCATTGACGGCAACACTTGCAACACCGTCATTGTTGAATCCTTCGTACTCGACCTTTGCAAGTTCCGCCAGCTCGATCGTCTCATAAGGAAGTGACAACACCGCCTTTGCGACAATGAAGGCACACAAAATAAACAGCAACGCAAAAATGAGAACAATACCTCTCGTCCTGCGTCGCCGTCTTACGCTTGACCTAAGTTGTCTTCGCTGTATCGGTGTCAAATCAACCGCTCCCCGCTTTCAGCGCTCTGGCGTTTTCTCTTGCAGTATCGTTTATCGATTCGCCCGCGAGCATCCTCGCAAGCTCCTCGATCGAATCATCATATGAAAGTTTATGAACACCGGTGGAAGTATGTGTTCCCTCGGCCTTCTTTTCTATAAGGAAATGTGTCGTGGCATGGCTGGCTATCTGAGGCAGGTGCGTTACCGCTATCACCTGATGTGCCTTGGCGATATCAGCCATACGGTCCGCAACGAGCTGTGCGGTCTTGCCGCTTATTCCCGTATCTATCTCATCAAAGATAAGAGTTCCGATGTTGTCTCTCTTTGCAACGACCGACTTGATCGCGAGCATGATCCTTGAGAGTTCACCGCCCGATGCAACATTCGTAAGAGGCTTAAGCTCTTCACCGGGGTTCGTCGATACAAGGAACTCGACCTCATCATATCCGTCCGCACCGATCTTTTCCGGATCGGATGTTATCGCTATCTCAAACCTTGCATCAAGGAAATTGAGCGCCGAAAGTGCGCCCGCGATCTCACCTTCCAGAGTCGCAGCCTCACTTTTTCTCATATCGGAAACCTTTTTGCAAAGCTTTAAGAGTTCTTCGTACTCTTTCGTTTTCTTATCTTCAAGATCCGCAAGGTATGTCTCGTAATCGGAAAGTTTTTCGACCTTTGCGAATTCCTCGGCAAGCCTTTCGTTGATCTGCGAAATGCTATGTCCGTACTTCATCTTCAGGCTGTTGATGACATCAAGCCTTTCCTTTACGCGCTCGTAATCCTCAGGCGAATACTCAAGCTTTTCGGCATATGCACCAAGTTCGCGGACCGCATCACCGAGCACATCTTCTGCCGATACGAGCTGCTCGTAAACACTGCCTGCACCTTCGTCAATATCGTTTACCTGACGAAGGAGCGAGAGCGCATGACCTATCATGGATGATGCGGATTCTCCGTCGGATGAAAGCGCAAGTTGTGCCCCGGAAACAAGCTCCATGATCTTCATGGAGTTGTTCATCCTCTTAAAATCATCCTCCAGCTCTTCGTCTTCACCCTCTCTGATACCGGCACTTTCGATCTCGTTTACGACAAACCTTGAAAAATCAAGGTCAGCAGCTGCCGAATCCTTTGAAGACAGTGCCTGTTCATACTCTCTTAGTATTTTTTTATACGAATCATATGCCGAAGAGAGTTTACATAATTCATTATTAAACCCGTCCCGGCAGAAACTGTCAAGTATTATTTTATGATTTTTACGATACAGAAGCGACTGATGTTCGTGCTGTCCGTGTATGTCGATGAGATGTTCCGCGATCTGTCTTATGACCGAAGCGGGTACGGTCTCGCCGTTTACCTTGCAGCTTGACTTTCCGTTTACTATCTTGCGCTGCAGGATAACCTGGTCATCAGTTAACATAATATCATGTGATCTGAGTTCTGACAATGTTTTTTCGTCTTCAACACTGAAAACAAGCTCGCAGAGCGCATAGTCACTGTCGTCTCTTACCACATCCTTTGGCATTCTTGAGCCGAGGGCGAAGTTTACCGAATCGATTATTATGGATTTGCCGGCACCTGTCTCGCCGGTCAGGATGTTAAGACCGTCCGTAAGGTCGATCTCAACTTCATCGATGAGTGCGATGTTTTTGACGTGAATGCTTTGTAACATTTATTCTCCCAACAGTTTTTCGATCGTCTCGGACACGAACGGGACATCATCAACGGAGCGTATCGCGCACATTATCGTGTCATCTCCGGCGATGCAGCCGACCATTTTCGGAATGCTAAGCCCGTCGATCGCTGCCGCAACAGCCATCGCCATTCCCGACACCGTCTTGATAACGAGTATGTTTGAAGCCGGTTCCATCGAAACGAACCCCGAACGCAGTATCCCGACGAGTCTGTCGGCTCCGAATGGCTCCTTTGAGGACGAAGGTGCATAACACTGCCTGCCCGATGCCGAAGGAACCTTACGAAGGTTTAACTGCTTGATATCCCTTGAGACGGTAGCCTGCGTAACGTTGAATCCCGCTTCACAGAGGAGTCTTGCAAGCTCTTCCTGCGTTTCGACCTCCGTCTGCTGTATGATCTTCATTATCTTCTGGTGTCTGTAGTTCTTCATATACTATCCCATTTTGCGCGAAAGCACTTCAAGGAAGCTCTCTTTACTCAGCTTTATGAGTTCTACGCTGACCTTTGCCTTCTTAATAACGATGCTGTCCCCGTTTGACAGTTTCTCATCTTCTATGCCGTCAAAGTAGACTTCTGCCTGACGTTCGCGCATCGTACGTGATCTGTCCATTTTAATAACAACTGTATCGTTTGCCGAGAGCACCACCGAACGGCTTACCACTTCGAGCGGACAGATCGGCGTGATGACTATCATCGAGCTTCCCGGCTCGATTATCGGACCGCCCGCGGACATATTGTAGGCCGTGGATCCGGTAGGGGTAGCGACAACTATTCCGTCACCCGATATCGTTGTAAGGTATGTGCCGTTTACTTCTATGCAGAACGTTCCGACGCTCGAACCCGATGTCCTTACTACAATATCGTTTACAGCGTACCTGTTCGTACGGTCATTACCATCAATAACAGGTGTTCCCGAGAGCATCATACGCTCTGTTATTTCAAAATCATCCGCTATAAGTCTATCGAGAGCAGGTGTTATTCCATCCTTGTCAACTTCCGCAAGATACCCGAGATGGCCGAGATTTACGCCTATCATCGGTATCTTCTTAGGTGCGATAAAGCCCGCCGACTGAATGAACGTTCCGTCTCCGCCGAGAACAATGATGCCTTGGGTATCATTGCTTATCTCTTTGATCCTGCCGATCTCTTCGCAATCCTCCGTACTGTCGCGTTCTATGGCAACATAGTCGCATGACCTGCCCTTCGAGCGCAGATACTCGGTTATCTGGATCGCCTTTTCGCAGCCCTTATCCCTTGTTCCGTTTGTAATAACAAAGAATTTGTCCATTATAATTCCTCAAAAGCGGCTTTTACCGTCGATCTTATCTTATCTTTTACTTCCTGTGCTTTAGATACCCCGTCTTTTTCAAGCAGGATCAGATATTCAATGTTTCCCTCGGGGCCTCTTATCGGTGAATAAGTTATGTCAACCGGTGCCATATGATTTTCTTCAGCAACATCCGTTATTCTTGCTATCACATCTTCATGGACCGAAGGTTCTCTTACAACGCCCTTCTTGCCGACCTGCTCTCTTCCCGCTTCAAACTGCGGTTTGATCAGGCAGACCATTTGGGCGCCGGAAGCCAGCAGCAGATATGCGGCCGGAAGTATCTTATCAAGCGATATGAACGATACATCCGCGGATGCAAGTCCTATCTCATCTTCTACCTGTTCGCGCGTAACATACCGGAAGTTCGTCTTTTCCATGCAGACGACACGATCGTCGCATCTGAGCTTCCATGCGAGCTGTCCGTGACCCACGTCGATGGAATACACTTTTACTGCACCGTTTTGCAGCATGCAGTCCGTAAATCCTCCCGTGGATGCCCCTATATCCATGCATATCTTTCCTGCGGGGTCCACTCCGAACGTATCTATTGCCTTTTCAAGCTTCAAGCCGCCGCGGCTTACGTATTTGAGAGGATTTTCTTTTACCGTGATATCCTCTTCGTCTTCATCAAATGTCGCTCCGGCCTTGTCCTCGCGCACACCTTTCACGAACACGTTCCCGCTCATTATTATGGCTTTTGCCTTCTCGCGGGACTCGGCAAGACCTCTTTGTGTAAGGATTACATCAAGGCGTTGTTTCATTGATGATCTTCTCCACGATCGATTCGCAGTCTATCTTGACCTCGCGCGCGAGTATCGCAACGTTTCCGTGCTCCACATAGTCATCGGGAAGCGCGCATACTATCACATCCATGCACAGCCTTTCCTCATCCACAACGGCCCTTACATGCTCGCCGAAGCCGCCGCTCGCAACGTTTTCCTCCATTGTGACTATGAGCTTGTGCTGCTTGGACAGATACGCGAGCATCTCCTTATCCACGGGCTTTACAAAACGCGCATTTATAAGCGACACGTGCTTACCGTACTCGTTCTTTAATGTCATCCTGACGCGTTCCGCGGTCTTGACCATGCTTCCCACCGCATAAAGCGCGATCTCGGATTCCTCGTAGATTATCTCACTCTGACCGTAGATTATCGGCTTTCTGTATTCCTCAAGGCCGTCATAAGCAAGGCCTCTGGGATATCTTATGGCAACGGGCGAGCCGAGCTTTACCGCAAATTTTAACATATCGGAAAGCTCCCATTTGTTCTTCGGCGCCATTATCGTCATGTTGGGGATGCTCGACAGGAATGACAGATCGAATATTCCCTGATGCGTCTCCCCGTCCGCTCCGACTATCCCTGCGCGGTCTATCGCAAAGATGACGGGCAGCCCCTGAATGCAGACATCATGTATTATCTGATCGTATGCCCTTTGCAGGAACGACGAATATATCGCGACTATCGGGATGTATCCGCCTGCTGCAAGTCCCGCCGCAAACGTTACCGCATGCTCTTCCGCTATACCGACATCGAAGAACCTTTCGGGAAACTTACGTGAAAATCGTTTGAGTCCGGTTCCGTCGGGCATGGCGGCGGTTATTGCGCACACTTTCTCATTACGCTCGCCGAGCTTGCACATTACCGTTGAGAACACGTCTGTATAATTTGCCTTGGTCCTGTTGACCGCGGGCAGTCCCGTTTCAATATCAAAAGGCTCCGCGCCGTGGAATCTTGCCGGATGGCGCTCCGCCGGTGCATAACCTTTTCCTTTATGTGTGAGTACGTGCACTATGACGCACTTCGGATACCTTCTTGCCTCTTTAAATACCTTGACCATCGCCTTGATATCATGGCCGTCGACAGGTCCGAGGTAGGTTATCCCCATGTCCTCAAAGAACATTCCGGGAACAACGAGCTGTTTGAAACTGCTCTTATATTTCTTCAGACGGTCTACTACAGCAACACCGCCCGGGATCCTGTTAAGGGCATCCTCGAGTCCCATCTTGAAGTTCCTGTACGCATCTGCAGTACGAATATCCTGAAGATAGCTCGACATACCTCCGACGTTTTCGGCGATAGACATGTTGTTGTCATTAAGCACGATAACATAGTTCGTCTTAAGCTCCGCCGCATTATTGAGCGCCTCGTATGCCATTCCGCCGGTAAGGGCACCGTCACCAATGACTGCGTATATGCCGTAATCCTCACCCGCAAGATCCCTTGCCTTGGCAAGTCCCAGCCCGGCCGAGATGGATGTTGACGAGTGACCCGTATCAAACGCATCGCAGTTACTCTCGCGCCTTTTGGGAAATCCCGAAAGTCCGCCGTACTTTCTGAGCGTATCGAACTCATCCTTACGTCCGGTGAGTATCTTGTGCGTATAGCTCTGGTGTCCGACATCCCACACTATCCTGTCGGTCGGAAGATCCGCGGCAAGATGAAGTGCCATGGTAAGTTCCACCGCGCCAAGGTTCGATCCGAGATGTCCGCCGTTAACGCTAATCTTCTCGATAAGGAAATCCCTTATCTCCTGTGCGAGTTCATCAAGGTCACCCGCACCGACTTCCTTTATGTCATTTGTCCTGTTAATACTGTCAAGTATCACGGATGATCACTCCTAGCTGCCCTGCGACAGCTCTTCAACCTTCTTCTCGACATCGTCGATTATCTTCCTGCAGTCGTCAAGAAGATGCATGCCTTCCTTGTAGACGGAAAAAGACTCCTCAAGAGGCAGTTCGTCATCGGAAAGCTTTTCTATAACCTCATCTATCTTTGCAAAGTTCTCTTCAAGTGTCATCTAATCCCTCTTTTCGATCCTTTCGGCCACGGCTTCGATCTTTCCGTCCCTCATGGTAAGGGTAAGGAGATCACCCTTCTTTACCGACAAGGCTTCATAAACCTTTTTGCCGTCTGCACCGGTTACAGCCGCAAAACCGTGTCCTATCTTCTCAACAGGCGACAGCGCCTTGTACTTTTCAATATATATAAGCATCTTTGACTTTGAAGCGTCAAGCCTCTTGCGCATGAGGCTCTCCACCTTTGATACCCTTCCCGAAAGCGCCATTTTATGAAGTTTGATGACGGCCGCGGGACTTGCCGCATCAAGACGCAGCTGCCTCTCGCCAAGCTCTTTTCTCGCTCTGTCTATCCTCCGACGGATCCTTTCTTCCATGGCCATCTGGAGCATATTGACATCACGGACAAAATCATCAAACGAAAATACCGCTATCTCCGCCGCAGCTGACGGCGTCGGTGCATGTACGTCCGCGACCATATCGGTTATCGATTCGTCGTCCCCGTGACCTACCGCGGATATCACCGGGATCGCACAGTCAAAGATCGTGCGTGCCAACTCTTCATCGTTAAAAGCCGACAGGTCCTCATCCGAACCACCGCCGCGTCCTACTATTATAACATCAACATTCTCTGCCTCAAGTGTATGTATTCCGGATATGATGGAAGCCGCCGCGCCGTCTCCCTGAACCTTGGCCGGAACCAGCAATATATTTACTCCGGGATTACGCCTTGCGGCAACCTGTCTGATATCATGGATGACCGAACCCGTTGGGCTCGTCACTACTCCTATGTTGAACGAATACTTTGGCACGCTCTGCTTGTATGAGCTGTCGAACATGCCCATCTCTTTAAGCTTTTTCTTGAGCTTTTCAAGTTCCTCGTGTGCCGCTCCGGCTCCTGCCTTTTTTACCGTATTAACGTAGAGCTGGTAGCTTCCGGATCTTTCATATGTCCGCACTGACCCCGATGCTTCGATCTTATCACCGTCCGACAAGCGCCACGTCATCTTCGACGCATTGCCCTTGAACATGACGGCAGACAGTACTCCCGTCTCATCCTTCATTGTGAAATAAACATGACCTGATGCGTGATATTTAAGATTGGATACTTCACCGGACACGATGACTGAATGCAGGAGATAGTCCTGCTCGAACATATTCTTGATGTAGGCATTGATCTGCCCGACAGTAAATATTCCCATAAAGATCTATTTGGCCAGGGAAGCAAGTATACCGTTAATGAATGCCGCCGAAGAATCCTGCCCGAACCTCTTGGCAAGTTCAACCGCTTCGTCAATGGCCACTCCGACAGGAATGTCTTCGTCATAGAGCATCTCATATACGGCAAGTCTTAAGATGGACAGCTCGACCTTTCCGATCCTTGATATGCTCCATCCCTTTGCCGCACCGTCGATCTTCTCATCGATCTGCGGCAGGTTTTCCATTATCTTTGCATACTTGTCGCTTATATACTGCCTGTCGCCTTCGGGTATATCCGATCCCGTGCTTTCATGGTCCTCATCTGCAAATCCGTCCTCGAAGAACAGACGCACCTGATCCGGCATATCTTCCGGACTGTTGAACTCAACACGAAACAGCAGTTTGAACAGATGCTCTCTTACGAGCGATCTCGACATCCTGGTCATATGTTACACCGTACAAAAATCATTTAAGATCGACACATGCGATACGGACATTTACATCCGATACTTCAAGTCCCGTCATGTTCTCGATCGAAGTCCTGACACGTTCCTGAACAGCCTTACCCACTCCGGGAAGTGAGAAGCCGTACTTAACCGCGATGGCCATATCAACCGATACGATCCTGTCGCAAACTTCAACTCTCAGATCCTTGGAATAATTCTTGATCCCGACGATGTTCTTAAGCTCGTTCGGCTTGCTGCCGCCCACAACATAAGACACGCCTTCTATCTCACCTGCAGCGATAACCGCGATATTGGCAACGACTTCGTCCGATACACGGATATCGCCCAATACTCCATCACTTACTGCATAATTCTCTTCCATCCGTTATCCCTCCGTTAACTTTGCATTCAAACGGTTACACATTAAAAATGATTTTACCACAAAGGACTGTAATTTCATAGAGAGATCATTATCAAATTTCTCTCTTCGAACTCAACGTATCGCACGTTCGTCCTGCCCATGTAATCAAATACGTTCTGTTCCTCGAAAAGGTGGTTCATGATCCTGTCGTAAACATTGGTATCGGATGCCTTGATGAACACGATGCTGCTGCCCGACGAGAGCGCTTTTTCAAACACCCTGTAGAACTGGCCCGGATCGACATCCGTAAAATAAAGGCCTT
Organism: Lachnospiraceae bacterium; assembly: GCA_024693225.1. Lineage (GTDB taxonomy): Bacteria > Bacillota > Clostridia > Lachnospirales > Lachnospiraceae > UBA2868. The sequence continues at coordinate 30,656 of JAILLI010000047.1, read as the reverse complement.
CGTGCATGTAGTACGAATCGGTCATGGAATTGCATACCGGCATCGGAACGACAGGCTTGGGATCGTGCGTTCCGACGAGATAATCGTCCTTTACGAGGAAGAACTCGTAGTTGACCTCGACATCCCTCGATAAAGATCCGTCGTTGTTAAGGAGCGTTATCCCCGAGTCTCCCCACGTAACATCAACATTGTAGTAACTGCCGTTGCACTTTACTATGTTCCAGACATGTCCGCCCCACTCGGCATCCTTGGCGTTCTTTAATTCATCGGCGCTCGGGACACCGGTCCTTCCGCACGCCGTACCGTTTACGAGAGTACAGAACACTCCCATCCTGTTAAGGAGCAGCTGCATTACCTTTGTGTACCCCTGGCACACGGTCTGACCGTTTCTTACAACGCTGAGTATATTCTGATTGTCGGGTGAATCCTTGACATATTCATTGCTCGTTATCAGATAGTCATATACATACTTGATCTTCTCATAGTCGCCTGCATCCGCAGGACAGGCTGCGATCACGCGGTTTACGTATTCTTCGACATCCGCGCGTCCCTTCTTTACCTCTTCCGGGGTCATCGTATATGTTCCGGAAAAAGCGATCTTATCAAGCCTCTTTCCGTTCATGTATTTTACTATGGAATATCCCTTTACGTAGAATATCTCGGGATGATCGAGCATGCATGCGCGAAATGCAAGATCGACTTCATCGGGATTAAGACTTGTAAGTTCGACCTTTGAGAGCATGTCTGTTAATACGGCAAGTATCTCCCTGTAGCACTTCTTCGCCGATTCATTAAGTTCACTGTAGGCAAAGTTTGACACATCCTCGACCGACATGTTCTGCGCGACCTGCGCAAGGCTCACATCAGGAAGAGCCGATGCATTATCTTCCGCCTCGGCTTCCTCGACAACATCGACCGATGTCTCTATCCTCTCACCGTTGATGTCTATGACTTCGATCTGGCCGGCATTTGTCTGTACGCTGCCCTGTGCATCTTCCTCTTCCTGCTGCGTCGTCACCGGATCGGAAGGCGCATCACCCGGAAGTTCGATCTGCACATGCTCCGTTTTATCTTTTGCAGCCTTTATCGCACCGCTTATGTTGCAGCCCGAAAGTGATAATGCACACAGCATGAGTGCTAAGACTATTGTCTGTATTCTTATATACCTAGTTTCTCGAGAACTCTTCAAGTTCAAGTCCCTCGTTCCTCTCAAGCGTCATTCCTATGCTCCAGCTGTTTACGAACAGAAGGAGCGGTCTGTCCTTAAGATCCGTAACCTTCTTCATGTCGGAAGTTCCCGTGATCTTTTCGACATCCACATTATCGCCCGCGATCCATCTGATGTGCTCGTACGGCAGCGTATCCATGCGGATCTCTACGTTATATTCGTTTTCGAGCCTGTACTTTAAAACCTCAAACTGAAGAACGCCGACAACGCCGACTATTATCTCTTCAAGTCCGGTCCCCAGCTCGTGGAATATCTGTATCGCTCCTTCCTGTGCGATCTGCGTGATGCCCTTTACGAACTGCTTACGCTTCATCGTATCGACCTGACGTACCCTTGCAAAATGCTCCGGCGCAAATGTCGGGATACCTTCATACTCAAACTTTACATTCGGTGCGCACACCGTATCTCCTATGGAGAAGATGCCCGGATCGAACACACCGATTATATCTCCTGCATAAGCCTCATCAACGATATGCCTCTCACTCGCCATCATCTGCTGCGGCTGTGACAGTCTCATCACTTTTCCGCCCTGTACATGAAGTACTTCCATGCCGGCATCGAACTTACCTGAGCATATCCTCATGAACGCGATCCTGTCGCGATGGGCCTTGTTCATGTTTGCCTGTATCTTGAACACAAAAGCGGAAAAATCATCGCTCATCGGATCTATGACTCCGGTATTTGCCGTTCTCGGAAGCGGTGAAAGCGTAAGCGCAAGGAAGTTCTTTAAGAATATCTCGACACCGAAGTTTGTAAGAGCCGATCCGAAAAATACCGGAGAGAGCATTCCGGCATCGACCTCTTTACGATCAAAAGTGCTGCCCGCTCCGTCAAGAAGCTCAACATCCTCCATGAGCTTATCGAACGCATCCTTTCCGAGCTTTTCAAGGAGCGTATCTTTGTCTTCAAGTTTTATGATCTCGGCGGTGCCTTCCTTCGTACCCTTCTGTGTATCGGAATACAGCACGACCGACTCGTTTTCTCTGTCATACACGCCCTTAAAATCCTTACCCGAACCTATCGGCCAGTTCATCGGGCATGTCGGTATACCAAGTTCATTCTCAATATCATCGAGCAGTTCGAACGGATCCCTTGCATCCCTGTCGAGCTTGTTCATAAACGTAAAGATAGGTATCTTTCGCATCGCGCAGACCTTAAAGAGTTTTCTCGTCTGCGGCTCGACACCCTTTGCCGCATCTATTACCATGACGGCCGTATCCGCAGCCATAAGCGTTCTGTAAGTATCCTCCGAAAAGTCCTGATGGCCCGGAGTATCCAGTATATTTATGCAGAAATTGTCATAATTGAACTGGAGCACGGATGACGTTACCGAGATACCTCTCTCTTTTTCTATCTCCATCCAGTCGGATACCGCATGTCTTGCCGTAGCCTTTCCTTTTACCGATCCTGCAAGGTTTATCGCACCCCCGTATAAGAGGAACTTCTCCGTCAGTGTCGTCTTACCTGCATCGGGATGAGAAATGATCGCAAAAGTTCTGCGCTTTTCGATCTCACTTTTTAACTTTTTGTCTGCCATGTTATATATTTCCTTCTTGATCGCACGCTTTCTTCATTTGATAACATGCGTATTTTTGCGTTGACCGTACCGGTCGCAAAAATTAACTACATTGCCGTACGTTCATAACCGTTATTTATTGTGCCATATCCCGTTACGTAACGAGCGCGCTCCACTATATCTTGATTTTCACTGTTAGCATCGGGTAACATTCGTTACATTTCCGTATTTTGTGATTATTCAGCTTTTGCGGCTGTGGGACGAGAAATTCCCGAGAGGACCATGCGAGCAGCCGGCACTTGGTCGTCGTTCTTTGACGACCTATGCACCGCTGCGTTGCGAGCACGAGCGGGAGCGGGTCCGAGCGGGAATTGTCCCGGCCCAAGCCGCATTAACTACAATATATTCTCGCCGGAAACGCGCGCGATCTGATCTTCGGGCATCCCCAGGTACGTAAGCGTCGATGCCGCAATATCCGCAAACGTCGGCCTCGTCCCGAGATTACCTCCCTTTGTGCCCTTCGCGGGCATAAAATCTCTTCCGCAGCATATGAACGGCACATACTCCCTCGTATGATCCGTCGTTTTCGTATACGCGGGATCGCATCCGTGATCGGCCGTGATCATGAGGATATCGTCCTCGCGAAGCTTTTCAACGATCTTCGGGAGTCTTTCATCAAAGAACGCCACGGCCTTAGCGTATCCTTCGATATCGCGTCTGTGGCCGTAGAGCATGTCGTAATCAACGAGATTTACGAACAAAAGCCCGTCAAATTCCTTATCGAGGTACTCCATCGTTTTATTGATACCGTCTTCGTTACCCGTGGTATATGTATATTCCGTCAAGCCCTTGCCTGCAAATATGTCGTGTATCTTTCCTATTCCGATTACGTCCTTCCCGTTATCCTTAAGTACGTCAAGCATCGTATCTTTGGGCGGGAGCAGTGAAAAATCGTGTCTTCTCGATGTTCTTGTATAGTTTCCGCTCGTGCCGATAAAAGGACGCGCTATTACCCTTCCGACGCCGTGCTTCCCAACGAGAATTTCCCTCGCCGTACGGCAGTAGTCGTACAGCTGTTCCGGCGGCACTATATCTTCATGTGCGGCTATCTGGAACACGGAATCGGCTGATGTATATACGATAAGAGCGCCTGTCTTTACATGCTCGTCACCGTAGTCGTTTATGACCTTGGTGCCGGAATAAGGGAGGTTACACAGAAAGTTCCTGCCGGTCTTTTCTTCAAATTCCTTAATTACCTCATCCGGGAATCCGTTCGGATATGTAGGGAGCGGCTTGGGTGATATGAGGCCCGCGATCTCCCAGTGCCCTATCGTCGTATCCTTGCCCATTGATCTTTCGCGAAGTCTTGCGTAAGTTCCCGTTGGAATGATATCGGATTCAGGAAGCTTTCTTGCCGTCTCTATCCCGTCGATCCTAAGAAGTCCCATCTTCGCAAGGTTTTGGGCCGAAAATGCCTCGCTTCTTGTGCAGGAACGAAGTGTATTGGTCCCTTCATCGCCAAAATCCTTTGCATCGGGCTCTTCTCCTATCCCGAAACTGTCCATTACGATAAGAATGACCCTTTTTGACATGAACGCCTCCTTTCGCAAACCAACCACATAACCGATTAATTCTACCATATAAGGCGTGTATTGTTAAGAAAAGAGGGCAAATATAATTGTGCGAATAATTGTTTCACTGCACACAATTATCGGAATTTCACATAATTTGATCGTTTTATCCACATTTTAGGACTCGACTCCAAAAGTTCGTTCGAAAAAAAGCATTATGTAAAATGCCAAGATCATAAATAACGCATAGTTACTGATTTTATGACGCATGTTATTCTTCTGTGATCATTTATTATGTCTTGTTATAATATTTTGCAATCTTGTGGATAACTTGTCGATTATTGTCATTTTCGCATTTATAACGTAGGAAATGTTATCATGCCCTTCACAATATACATACGTTTTTTTATGCAATTGTCAGACAATTACAGTTGGTATAAAAAAAGCTCCCCGGCAAAATTTGATGACCGGGGAGCGTTGATCTTTTTACTGTCTGATGGCTTATTCCATTGCATCCTTGATGCTAAATGACATCCTGCCCATCTTATCCTTGCCGAGGCACTTAACGGTAACCACATCGCCGAGTGTAAGCACATCTTCGACATGATTGATCCTTTCCTTGGCGATCTTGGAAATGTGTACCATTCCTTCCTTGCCGGGAGCGAACTCAACGAACGCACCGAACTCTTTGATCGATACGACCTTACCTGTGAAGATCTGTCCGGCCTCAAAATCGGTCGTGATGATCTTTATAAGGTCGATAGCCTTATCCATTCCGTCCTTATCGGTTCCGCAGATGCTTACCGCACCGTCATCCGTGATATCGATCTTAACATTGCACTGTTCGATGATCGCATTGATCGTCTTACCGCGCTGTCCGACAACATCACCGATCTTCTCGGGATCGATCTTGATCTGAACGATCTTGGGAGCGTATTCGTTAACACTCTTTCTGGGCTCAGCGATCGCGGGCTTCATGCAGTTGTCCATGATGAACAGTCTTGCCTCACGACATCTTGCGATAGCGCCCTCAACGATGGGTCTTGTAAGACCGTGGATCTTGATATCCATCTGGATGGCAGTGATACCGTCTGTCGTACCTGTTACCTTAAAGTCCATATCGCCGAAGAAGTCCTCAAGGCCCTGGATATCCGTAAGAAGAACGAAATCATCGTCTGTATCGCCTGTAACAAGTCCGCAGGAGATACCGGCTACCATCTTCTTTATGGGAACACCGGCTGCCATGAGTGACATACAGCTTGCGCATGTACTTGCCATTGATGTTGATCCGTTACTCTCGAATGTCTCCGATACGCAGCGGATAGAGTAAGGGAACTCCTCCTCCGATGGAAGTACGGGGATAAGGGCGCGCTCTGCAAGTGCTCCGTGTCCGATCTCACGTCTTCCGGGACCTCTTGAAGGCTTTGTCTCGCCTACAGAGTATGAAGGGAAGTTATAATGATGGATGTATCTCTTTGAAGTCTCAAATGAGTCAAGTCCGTCAACCTTCTGCATTTCCGAAAGAGGTGCAAGCGTTGTGATATCGCAGATCTGTGTCTGGCCTCTTGTGAACATTGCGCTTCCGTGTACTCTCGGAATTATGTCAACCTCTGCCGCAAGAGGACGGATCTGTGTGATCTCTCTTCCGTCGGGACGCTTGTGGTCCTTAAGGATCATCTTACGGATGGTCTTCTTCTCGTACTGGTAAATAGCCTCACCGAGTATTGCGAGCCACTCTTCGTTATCCGCGAACTTCTCCTCGCACTTTGCGGTGATGTCTCTGATATTGCCTTCTCTTGTCTGCTTGTCATCGGTAAATACAGCCGTCTCCATCTGATCCGGAGGACAGATCTCGCGGATAGCCGCAAAGAGCTCCTCGGGGATAGCACAGCTTGTGTACTCATGCTTGGGCTTACCAACCTCGGCAACGATCTTGTCGATGAAAGCGATGATCTCCTGGTTGATGCCGTGAGCCATGTAGATAGCCTCGATCATCTTTGCTTCAGGGATCTCATTGGCACCGGCCTCGATCATGATGACCTTTTCCTTTGTTGAAGCAACGGTGAGGTTAAGGTCGCCTGTCTTCCACTGTTCCTGTGAAGGATTGACGATGAACTGACCGTCGATCATACCGATCTGTGTTGTTGCGCACGGACCGTCGAAAGGAATATCCGAAATACTTGTTGCAATGGCAGATCCGAGCATAGCCACGAGCTCGGGACGGCACTGGGGATCAACAGAGAGCACGAGGTTATTGAGCGTGCAGTCGTTTCTGTAATCCTTGGGGAAGAGCGGTCTCATGGGACGGTCGATAACACGTGCCGTAAGTACCGCATTCTCGCTGGCCTTTCCCTCACGCTTGTTAAAGCCGCCCGGGATCTTGCCGACCGCATACATTTTTTCTTCAAATTCCACACTTAAAGGGAAGAAATCGATTCCCTCTCTGGGCTTTTCCGATGCTGTTGCAGTGGAAAGTACCGTTGTGTCACCGTAATGCATGAGCGCAGCGCCGTTAGCCTGCTTTGCGACTCTTCCTACATCAACGGTGAGTGTACGTCCACCAAGTTCCATTGAATAACTTTTGTACATTTTTCTCTCCTTATCCTTCGTCTTCTTCTTCCGGGACCGGACCGGTCCCATATCCTACCGGCCGCAAAAAACGCGGCTATAATAATCACATAAAGGGACGGATTGTTCACCGTCCCTTTTATATGATGATTATCTTCTGATACCGAGCTTCTCTATAAGAGTACGATATCTGTTGATGTCTTTCTTCTTCAGATAGTCAAGAAGCCCTCTTCTCTGGCCGATCATCTTGTACATTCCTCTTGCGGAATGATGATCCTTCGGATTTGCCTTAAGATGTTCCGTAAGCTCCGCTATCCTTGCGGTGAGCACGGCGACCTGAACCTCAGGTGAGCCCGTATCATTGGGAACAGTAGCATACTCCTGCATTATCGCAGCTTTCTTTTCTTTTGTGATCATAAAATCCTCCTCGGGGTCACGCCCCTTATAAAGATCAACCCCATGTACTGCGGCAGGGCCTTATCCGCTGTCGAAGCACAGGTTTTCGCAACATCTGCTATTCTACCATAGCGCCATTAAGTTGTAAATACATAATTTGCACCCCCATTTGCTCATCTTTTGGACTTCAGGGGATGCTCCTTGTGCCATTTCTGTCCGTCAAAGATATCCTCCTTGATCTTCTTATTCAGATCGGACACCTTGTAGTATTTGAGCTCCTCCCGCTTGTAATCAAGAAGGGCTATGCTCACGTCGCCTCTTTGTATCCCCCGGACGCCTCCGTAGATGTAGGTCTCGAGAGTGTGGTTGTCAAGACGGACATTGGTCATGGCATCAAATAGCTCATCGTTATAAATGGCTTTCGAGTAGTACACACCGTCAAGGGGCAGTATCTTCTCCTCGGGTACGTCCATGACATAATAATACATGCTGGCACCGACCTTTATGGGATCGCGGCGGAATTTTCCGTGGACAAAGTAGGGATAATAGGATAGGTCCATGATCTTCTTTACCTTGCCAGCCCTGGCCAGCTCCTTTAAGTAGGTGGAACTTATCTCATGCTTGCCGTCCTTTATCTTGCTTATTATCTCGACCTCATAATCATATATGGGCCCGTAATCGAGGAGCATCTGGGCTGTCCCCGCGGCTCCCTGGCCGAAGGTGCAGTCGGTCCCGACTACAACGGCTTTTGCATTCATCCTGTCAACTATGTAATCCTCTATGAACTGTCTGGCAGGTATGGCCGCAGTCTTTTCATAGAAGGGAAATTCCACGTAATAGTCTATGCCAAGCTCCGAAAAGAGATATCTCTTCTCCTCGTTGGATAAGAGAACACCCCGGTCCGTTCCGAAACCCAGGCTTGAAGGAGGTATGTCAAAGGTGAGTATACAGAGCTTGTATCCCCTTGTGATATACTTCTTCATCATTTCCACTATATATTTGTGTCCCTTATGTATACCGTCAAACTTTCCTATAGAGACTACGGTATCCTCGGGAATTGCAAATTCTGTTGTTCCTGCTATTATCTTCATCAGCTGTCCAATACTTATCCAGGTAAAAACATCTTATAGGGCTTATATACATCTTCTGATGCCTTATACTCATAAACCCCGCAGAATACCCCCTGATCGTCATACATCCTGAACCTGGTCCCTCCCGCGGGCTTATCGCCCTGCGTTCCGCCGGCCCTTCCCAGCCCGTCACCCGAAAAGGTGTTGCCGTTTCTTAGAAGCTTTGATGATCCCGGGTTCAAGCGGATGCTCTCAAGAGAGGCAAAGACATTCTCCGGAGTTATAATAACATCAGATATTCTATTCTCTTCCGCCATTTTCCTTATATCCGAAAGCCTGTATGAACCCTCAAGGCTAAAATCCCCAACCCCGGTCCTGGTCAGTTTTTCCATGGCGGCACCGCAGCCCAGCTTCCTGCCGATATCATCGATAAGTGACCTGATATATGTCCCTTTTCCGCATTTTACGCGTATAGTAACACGTGGTATTGAAATGTCCCTTATGTCTATATCATATATCCTGACGAATACCGGCTTCCTTTCGACCTCTATCCCTTCCCTGGCAAGCTCATAGAGTTTTTGCCCTTTGATCTTCTTTGCCGAGTACATGGGAGGGGTCTGTTCATAGCCTCCGATAAAGGATCTGACCGCATCCCTTATCTCATCTTCGGATACATTTACTTCCTTTGTTTCTTGGATAACGCCCGTTACGTCAAGCGTATCATAGATCTTTCCCAGAAGCATCACTGCTTCATACTCTTTATCATGGTCGCCAAAGGTGTCGCACAGCTTTGTGGCATTTCCCACACATACCAAAAGGACGCCTTCCGCCATGGGATCAAGTGTCCCCGTATGGCCCGCTTTTCCCGTATGGAGTATCCCCCGAAGGGATGCCACGACATCATGGCTGGTATATCCGCTTTCCTTATAAACGTTTATGATCCCGTCCATATATCCGGATCTCCCCGTCACAGCTGCTTTTTGATCTCGCCGGAAAGGGCATTTATGACATCATGATAGGTTCCGTTCATCTCGGCCCCGGACGCCCTGTCATGACCGCCGCCGCCGAAGACCGCTGCCACCTTTGCAACATTAACGGCACCGTTTGACCTCATGCTCACCTTGTAGCGCTGGGTGGATATCTCATACATGAATATGGCCACCTCGACACCCCTTGTATTCTTGAGGTGGTTGACTATACCGTCAAGATGCTTGGGCAGGACATCATAGAAGTCCATCATCTTCCTGTCCACCATGCTCACTATGCACTTGCCGTCCATAAAGAGCATGCTCTCAAGCAGGGCACGTCCCAATATCTGGTTCTGAACGTATGACTTTACGTAAAATGTGTCGAGGATTATGGCAGGACCGTCAAAATCATATTCCACCAGCCGGCCTACGATCTCAAAGCTCCTCCTGCTCATGTTTGAGTACTGGAAGACACCGGAATCATGGACTATCCCTGTATAGAGGCACTCTGCCACGGCATCCGTTATATATTTCTCGTCAAAGACCGTATACAATACTTCGCAGGTGCTGGACGCTTCCGGTTCGATGAGATTGACATCGGCAAGACCGCTGTTTGTCTCATGATGGTCTATACATATGGTCCTGTCCGCTTCTTCAAAGAACCACAGGGCATCTCCCAGCCGGTCGGTCGAGCTTACGTCAAGCGCTATGAAGACGTCATACTTTTCCTTGGGAGAGTATGTCAGGTTCATCTCGTCATACCCTTTAAGGTAAGAAAAGATGGTCGGGGGATTGTCCTGGGTAAAAACGGTAAGCTTAAGGTCTCCCTTGGCGAATTTTAGATAGTTGTATACCGCCAGAGTAGAGCTGATACAGTCCCCGTCCGGTCTTATATGGCCTGCTATGGCAACGCTTCTGGCATCGCCGATCTCTTCGATAAGATTCATGTATCTTCCTCTGCATTTCTCTCGTGGATGGGTGCCATGACCTCATCTATCTTGGCTGACATGGCCATGCCGTATTCCGTCGATGTATCGGAGATAAAGGTAAGGGTAGGCGTGTTGCGCAGGTTTAAGGTCTCTGCCAGATGATGCCTCATAAAGCCCTCGGCATTCCTTAATCCTTCCATGGTCTCCTTCCTTACCGTCTCATCACCGAGAACGCTTATATATACCTTGCAGGTCTTCAGATCAGGGGCCACCTCGACATCGGTAACGCATGTCATCGGTGCTATCCTGGGGTCCTTGATCTCGCCGCGGATGAGGTTTGCCAGACACCTCTGTACCTCCGCGTTCACCCTGGTGTTTTTAATGCTGTTTTTTTTCATTTTCTGGGTACCTCTACCATAATGTAGCCCTCAACGATATCAAGCTCGGCAAAATCTCCGAAATCTTCAAATACAAGACCGCATTCGAAGCCTGCCTTGACTTCCTTGACATCATCCTTGAACCTCTTGAGGGAGGCCAGCTTGCCTTCGTAGATCTGCTCTCCTTCTCTTGTGATACGTACCAGGCAGCCACGCTGCATGACACCGTCGAGCATGTAGGCACCGGCTATGTTTCCTATACCGCTGGCTTTGAATATCTGGCGGATCTCCGCATGTCCGAGCACCTTCTCCTCGAATACGGGATCCAGCATGCCCTTCATGGCATCCTCAACATCCTCTATGGCCTTGTAGATGACATCGTACAGCCTGATATCAACACCTTCGGTCTCGGCCGTCGCCTTGGCGGTCGTATCGGGACGTACGTTAAAGCCTATGATTATCGCATCACTTGCGCTTGCAAGGATGACATCGGATTCGTTGATGGCACCGACACCGCTGTGGATGACCTTGACAACGACCTCGTCATTGGAAAGCTTGAGGAGCGATTCCTTGACAGCTTCCACGGAGCCCTGTACGTCAGCCTTGAGTATGAGGTTAAGTTCCTTGAGGTTGCCTTCCTGTATCTTGGAGAAGAGACCTTCAAGGGACATCTTGGACTTCATCTTGGTATCGTCAAGCAGCTTGACCTTGTTCTGGGCTATGAAGGTCTGGGCAAAGTTCTTGGCTTCCTTGTCCGAATCAAGGGAAACGAAGACCTCACCGGCTCCGGGCACGTCATTAAGACCCAGTATCTCGACGGGTGTCGAAGGTCCTGCCTCCTTTACACGTCTTCCGCTGTCATCTATCATGGCCCTGACCTTACCGTGTGAGCTTCCTGCCGCTATGAAATCGCCGACCTTAAGAGTACCCTTCTGGACAAGTACTGTGGCAACAGGGCCCCGTCCTTTATCAAGCTGGGCCTCTATGACCATACCTCTGGCCCTGCGGTTGGCATTGGCACGGAGCTCTAAGATATCGCTTGTGAGAAGTATCATCTCAAGCAGTTCCTTGATACCTTCTCCGGTCTTTGCCGAAACAGGTGCAAAGACCGTGCTTCCGCCCCAGTCCTCGGGAACCAGTTCGTATTCGGACAGTTCCTGCTTGACCCTGTCTATGTTGGCCGAAGGCTTGTCTATCTTGTTCACGGCAACGATGATCTCTATGCCGGCTGCCTTGGCATGGTTTATGGCTTCTATGGTCTGGGGCATAACGCCGTCATCGGCCGCCACCACAAGGATGGCTATATCCGTTGCATTGGCACCCCTCATACGCATGGCCGTAAAGGCTTCATGTCCGGGTGTATCAAGGAAGGTGATCTTCCTGCCGTTGATATTGACCACATAGGCACCTATGGCCTGGGTGATACCTCCGGCTTCTCCCTCTATGACCTTGGTATTACGTATGGCATCAAGAAGGGATGTCTTACCATGATCGACGTGACCCATAACGCAGATTACGGGTGGACGCGGTGTCATGGTCGCGGGATCGTCCTCCTCTTCACGAAGGAGCTCCTCTATGACATCGACAACGACTTCCTTCTCGCAGAGTATGTCATATTCGACGGCGATCTCTTCCGCCTCCTCATATGATATCTCCTCATTAACGGTAACCACCTTGCCCTGAAGGAAGAGCTTCTTGATTATCTGTGAAGACTGGATCTTCATCTTGTCCGCAAGATCCTTGATGGTGATGGTCTCGGGGATGGTGATGACCTTGATCTTCTCTTCCTCGGGTTCAGCCTTCTTCTCAACAGGCTTTACAGGCATCTTGGGGCCTTTGCCCTTTACCTGCTTGCCGCCCTTGAAACCGTCCTCGTTCTCGAAGATCTTGTCCTTCTTGTTCTTGTCCTTGGAGGTATTGCCCTTTCTCTCGCTGGCGCCGCGTCTGTTGTCCTTCTGGGGCTCGCTTGTCGTATTGAAGCTTCTTCCCTGGTTGATGACTATGCCGCCGCGCGATCCCTTGGCGTTACCTTTTACAGGCCGGTCTCCTGCAGGTCTTGCGGGACGGTCTGCTCCCGCAGGTCTTGTCCCTGCGCTCCCCCTGTCTCCTGTGGCAACTTTTGCTGCCGGTGCCGGCTGTACTCTCTGCGGTTCAGGACTTCCAGGAGTACTGCTAACAGCACTGCCAGTATTCCCGACAGTATTGACATCAGTTTTATTAACCTGTGCATTTTCTTTTTTAGGCGTAGTGCCTGTTCTACGTAACCTATCTCTGTCGCCTCCCTGTTCACTCTCTGCCAGTCTTGCCGCTCTCTCGGCCGTTGTGGGTACCGTGGGCCGGATTATGCCGCCCTGTCTGGGGCCGTTCCTTACCTGTCCCCCCGGACGGCCCATATTCTGCTGTCCTCTCTGGCCGCCTGCATTATTCCTGGCTGATGACACTACTATTATGGGCTTTTTCTTCTTTATGACCGCAGGACCGCCGCCGGGTGCTGTTGCCGGTCCCGTCTTCTGTACAGCCTTTACCGGAGGCTTATCGCCCGCAGGTCTTGGCATGGGCTTTGCCCCGTCCTCTGCCGGGCTCTTTGCCGGTGCCGGTGCCGGTGCCGCCTTCTTTTCTCCCCCGGTCTCTTTGCTCTTTTCCGGGGCCGGCGCCGCCTTGCTGCCACCTGAGAGCTTTTTACGGACCGCCTCCGCCTGGTCTTCCTCAAGACCCGATGATGCGGTCTTGCCCTCTATACCCATCTGGGTAAGGAGCGTTATGACATCGCTGCTCTTTATGTCAAATTCCTTTGCTATTTCATGTACTTTGATCTTTGCCATTAATCACTACTTCCTTTCCGGATCGACCGATGCATTGAGTATCTTATTCCTGATCTGCTCTGCCAGCTTCTCGTTGGTCACACACAATGAAGCCCGGTACTCTTTTCCTATCGCATGTCCGAGTGAACCCATGTCGGAATACATGGCCATGCTGACACCGTAAAATCTGCACATATCCGTGAATTTCTTTTTCGTATTATCGGATGCATCCATTGCCACTATGCACAGAAAGGACTTGCCTTCCTTTATGGTGCTCTCAGTCATGAACTCACCACTCTTTACGTTTCCCGCCTTCTGGGCCAGGCCCAGAAGCGATAATACCGGATCCTGCTTCATACGGATCATTCCTCTCCTGTGGCCGCCTCTTCGTCACCTGCTGCATCCTCTGCAGGCTCTTCTTCATACTCACCTTCGGCGTACTCTCCTTCGGCATACTCTCCCTCAGCGTATTCGCCCTCGGCATACTCACCTTCGGCATATTCGCCCTCGGCGTATTCACCTTCTATATATTCGCCTTCCTCATACTCGTCTTCATCATAATAATCCTCAAGCCTGAAGCCCGGAGTATCCTTGGCCTGCGTTTCGGACTTGATGTCGATCTTAAATCCGGTAAGCTTGGCCGCAAGTCTGGCGTTCTGTCCTTCCTTACCTATGGCAAGTGACAGCTGGTCGTCGGGAACCACGACCTTGGCTGACTTTTCATCGCTGTCCGCTATGACAAATACAACCTTTGCAGGTGAAAGTGCGTTTTCTATAAGGATACCGGGGTTGTCGTCCCAGCATATGATATCTATCTTCTCGCCGCGCAGCTCATCTACAACCGCATTGACCCTTGTACCGTTCATACCGACGCATGCACCGACGGGATCCACATCCGGATTGTTGGACCACACGGCCATCTTGGTACGGCTTCCCGCTTCACGGGCAATGGACTTTATCTCCACGCTGCCGTCCCTGATCTCTGATACTTCAGCCTCGAACAGGCACTTGACCAGAAAGGGATGTGTACGCGAGACAGAGATACGGGGCCCGCGGTTATTTTCCTTGACCTCTACCACATAAACCTTTACACGGTCATTTATCCGCAGGTTCTCCCTTGGTATCTGCTCTGATTCGGGAAGAAATGCATCCGCCTTGCCTAAGTCTATGCAGACGTTCTTGCCTACATAACGCTGTACGACACCGGTAACGACCGAACGTTCCTTGTCCTTAAAGGTCTTGACCACAACGGAACGCTCCTCTTCGCGGATCTTCTGAAGGATGACGTTCTTGGCGTTGGTCGTTGCTATACGGCCGAAATCCTTGCTTTCCACTTCAACATCAAGGACATCACCGACCCTTACTCCCTTATCTATCTTCTTGGCCTCTTCCTTTGCGATCTCCGTCACATTGTCTTCAGGCTTCATGACAACAGTCTTCTTGGCGAAAACCCTGAAATGTCCGGTCTCTCTGTCTATCTCGACCCTCATGTTGTCGGATTTTCCGTAATGCTGCTTGCAGGCAGTAAGGAGCGATGTCTCGATAGCCTCGAACATGGTCTCCTTGCTTATGTCCTTCTCTTTCTCAAGTATGTCGAGGGCCATCAAAAGCTCCCTGCCGCTGTCTTCCTTCTGCACTTCCTTCTTTGCCATTGTTGTTCTCCTTTTATTTATCGCTTGATGATTGGGTTAAAAATCCACCGATAATCTGACTGTTGCTATATCTTCCCTTTTATATGACCGCGTACCCGGCGGTGCATTCTCTTCGGATCCTATGGTGACCGTATCCGAGTCGTATGAAACGAGCTTTCCGGTAGTCTCCTTTACTCCGTCCACACTCCTGTAGAACTTTATATCCACGTCTCTTCCTATGGACCTGTCAAATTCCCTGTCCTTTATGAGCTTCCTGCCAAGCCCCGGTGAACTGACTTCGAGCGTGTATGCATCCTCGATATAATCATCCGCGTCGATCGTATCGGAAAGCTTCCTTGATACATCCACACAGTCATCTATCGTGATACCGCCTTCCTTGTCGATATAGACGCGAAGATAATATTCATCCCGTTCTTTTACATACTCGACGTCCCAGAGTTCAAAGCCGAACCCGTCCAGTATGGGAAGCAGGGCTTCTTCGGTACGCCTTTCGATCTCATCTCTTTTTGACATATAAGCACCTGATATATAAAGAAGTGAGCTGCAAACAGCTCACTTCATACCTTAACAATATTACCATATGGTATAGTACCACCTTATCCCGGCGATTGCAACAGGAAAATCATCAGATATCGTAATACATAGCAAATTCCATGGGATGAGGGATGCGCGATATGGCCGATGATGCCTTCTGCTCACGCTCTATCAGCTGTTCTATCAGCCTTTCGGGGAAGACACCTCCCGCCGTCAGATAATCATGATCAGCACGAAGGGCCGCGATCGCTTCCTCAAGGCTTGCCTGAAGCCCGGTAAGCTTTGCCTTCTCCTCTTCGGGCAGGCTGTAAAGGTTGCAGTCAAAAGGTCCCCAACACATATGACAACCGATTCAAGCACGGGGATGAAGACCATGTCACTGTTCTCGACGGGTGCATAGCCGTAGTTGCTGCCGTCAAATCCGATACCGTGCTCCATGGTGCTCTACGTAAGCCTCTTGGCCGGTATTGACAGGTGTCTCCACCTGCCGTCTATATCGGTCAGCTTGAAGTCCACCATCTCTATGCCGTTTTCTTCTATGATCTTCTGTATTTCCTTAAGCGTCTTTGCCATATCATCCTCTATATCTTACCAGGGGCTTCTGATAACTCCTCCGGGGTTCTTATCATCAAGAACTGCCTTGAGCTCTGCCGCGGAATGGTGGGTTATCATCTCTGCTGCATCACCTGTGTAATCCCAGAGCTGGAGCAGGTAATTCCACTCACTGTCCGTAAATACGTGTCCGCCGTATTCATGTCCTCCGACTGCCGGTGCCGCGGGTGCGGGTGCAGGCGCTTCGGCTGCGGGTGTCTCGGCTGCAGGTGCCTCAGCCGGCTGCTGGGCCGCTTCCTGGGCTGCCTTCTCCTGGTCTGCCTTCAGCTTTGCCTCAGCCTCTTCCTTGGTCTGTCCTGCCGCTTCCGTATTGTCTCCGGCGTTGCCTTCGGTCTTCTCTTCCTTCTTTTCTTCTTCTTTCTTTTCTTCTTCCTTCTTCTCCTCTTCCTTGTTCTCCTCGGATGAACCGCCCTCCTGGTATTCCTCCTCGGATATCTCTGTAAGGAACTCGGTCTTCATGTAAGCGTCCTGGTCTTTATACTTGATATGTGTCCAGTCGTCCACATCCTCAACCTTCTCGAACACATCACCCTTCTTGGCCTTGCCAAGGACCTCGCCCTCTTTGCTGTTCTGGGATCTGATGTTTACGTCATCTCCCGTGCTCTTGACATAGAGCTTGACCTCTGCGGGCTCGGCTGCCGCTTCTTCTGCTGCGGCTTCTTCCTCTGCCGCCTGCTGGGCTTCCGCCTGCGCTGCCGCTTCAGCCTGGGCACGGGCTACCGAATCGACTATGGAAAATGTCAGCACCTGGCTCTTGATATCCTTGCATTCCACATAAACGGTAACATTGCCTTCGTTCATTCCAGTTGTGAGGATGGCCTTGCCATTCTCGCCGATCTCGAAGGAAGAGGTCGGGTCGTCCACGTAACACTTTGCCTTCTTGATGCTGGCCTCGGACGGTGTCGTCTTGATGTCGAACGTATACTGGGTTCCGACCTCAAGCGATGTCTCCGAAAACTCGGGATTGAGGGCTATGGCTTTGAGCTTGTTCTTAGCTATGAGGAAGTAAGTAACCTCTCCTATGGCCGTCAATACTATGAGCACCGCAAACACAAGGATCAGGATTCTGATAATGCTGTTGTTCTGCTTTCTCACGATGATTCTCCTTTATCTGATACTGATATTGGACGAAAATATATTCCGTCCGTGCGATAAACACAATGGTACATTATATCTCAACTGTATATTATACACCAGATACGGCAAAAACCACAACTGTTATTTTACAGTATGAATCTGTGGATGATCTCTGTCATGCCGTTCTCATTGTTGGTGTGGTCAGTCACATAGTCCGCATGGGACTTTGCCTCATCGGTGCCGTTCTTCATGACGACGGCAGTTCCCGCCGCGTCGAGCATGGGAATGTCATTGGCCTCATCCCCGCAGGCGACCGAGTTTTCCACCCCTATCCCCATGATATCGCACAGGCGTATAAGGGCCTTTCCCTTTGAGACTCCGACCGGCAGATACTCGAGCAGATAGTCATTTGAAAAGACGCTCTGTACTTTCCCCGCCGCAAGGTCCTTATGCCTTGCCTCAAAGTCTTCAAGCACTCTCCTGCTGTTCTCCTTTATGGACATGACTATGAGCTTGGGGGGAGGGCCGGGCAGATCCTCCGGTATCCTTGACAGGATCCTGTACGGCATCTTGATGGCCCTGCTGTAGACCTTAAGTTCCTCGGTTTCGCGAAGGGATACTATGTCATCATCCGTGTATGTATGTATATGAAGGCCTTCGGCTGATGCGGCCTCAAAAAAAGCCCTTACCGTATCCTCATCAAGATGGGTCTTGCTTATTACCGTGTCTGTGCCGCAGTCATAGATAAGGCCTCCGTTTGAGGCGGCAAGGAATATGCCTTCCCTGAAAAGGTCAAGCTCGCGGGCCACCACTTTGGCACTGTAAAGGGGCCTTCCGGTGGCGATGACGAACCTGTGTCCGGCGCTTATCATCTCATTTATGGATCTCAGATCCTCGGCACTGACGTTCTTGTTATCATCAAGAAGGGTGCCGTCAAGATCCGCAAAAAGTATCCTGGTATCAGTCATGACCTTTAATTGTCATCTTCCTCCACATTGGCTGTATATACAAATCTCTTTCTTGCCATCTCGTCGCTTGCAAGATATTCGTCATAGGTGGTGATCTTGTCTATCAGGCTTCCGTCGGGCAGAAATTCCATGATACGGTTTGCAGTCGTTTCCACAAACTGGTGGTCATGGGAAGCAAAGAGTATGACGCCCGGGAACTTGATGAGCCCGTTGTTGAGCGCGGTTATGCTCTCCATGTCCAGATGGTTGGTCGGCTCGTCCAGTATCAGTATATTGGCTCCGGATATCATCATCTTGGAAAGGAGGCAGCGGACCTTCTCACCTCCCGACAGGATGTTTATCTTTTTGACCCCGTCCTCTCCCGGGAAGAGCATGCGACCCAGGAAGCCCCTGACATATGTGACGTCCTTTATGGCCGAATAACCCGTAAGCCATTCGGTTATCGTATAGTCATGATCGAATTCTTCCGTATAATCCCTGGGGAAATAAGCCTGGGAGGTCGTCACTCCCCACTTGTAGGATCCCTCATCGGGTTCAAGCTCACCCATGAGTATCTTAAAGAGGGTTGTCTTGGCAAGCTCGTTGGTCCCGACAAAGGCGACCTTGTCATCATGTCCGAGTATGAAGGATATGTTATCAAGCACCTTGACCCCGTCGATGGTCTTGCTTATACCTTCAACGGTCAGGACCTCGTTTCCTATCTCCCTGTCGGGCCGAAAATCTATGTAGGGATACTTCCTGCTTGAAGGCTTGATCTCGTCGAGCTGGATCTTTTCAAGGGCCCTCTTACGGCTTGTTGCCTGCTTGGATTTTGATGCGTTGGCCGAGAACCTTGAGATGAATTCCTGAAGTTCTTTGATCTTCTCTTCCTTCTTCTTGTTGGCTTCCTTCATCTGCTGGATGAGGAGCTGGCTGCTCTCATACCAGAAGTCATAGTTGCCGGCATAAAGCTGTATCTTTCCATAATCTATGTCCGCCGTATAGGTACATACCTTATTGAGGAAATACCTGTCGTGACTGACAACGATGACCGTGTTCTCAAAATTGATCAGAAACTCTTCCAGCCACTCTATGGCATCCAGATCCAGGTGGTTGGTGGGCTCGTCAAGAAGGAGTATATCGGGCGAACCGAAAAGAGCCCTGGCCAGAAGGACCTTGACTTTTAAGGGACCTGCAAGGTCACCTACAAGGCTGTAATGGTACTCGGTATCTATCCCCAGGCCGTTGAGTAAGGTAGCGGCATTGCTTTCCGCCTCCCATCCGTCCATCTCGGCAAACTCCGCCTCAAGCTCGCTCGCCCTTATGCCGTCCTCATCGGAGAAATCCTCCTTGGCATAGATGGCGTCCTTTTCCTTCATCACGTCATAGAGATGCTGATTGCCCATGATGACCGTGTCCATGACCGTATAGGCATCATATTTGAAATGGTCCTGCTCAAGGACCGACAGTCTCTGTCCCGGAGTTATGGCTATGTCCCCGGCTGTCGTATCCAGCTGGCCGGACAATATCTTAAGAAAGGTTGATTTGCCGGCACCGTTGGCACCGATGAGACCGTAGCAGTTGCCCTCCGTGAACTTGATGTTAACGTCCTCAAAAAGGGCCTTTTTCCCCACACGGTATGTAACATTGTTTGCACTTATCATAATATTTCTCCTCTTATCTGAACCTAAGGCCCTTTAAACCGCCATAGACAGTAGGCCCCGGGTGCATATCAGATTATCATAAAACCCGGCACATACCAAGGCGCAGATCAGGCATTCACTACCAGGTAGCGCCCGTCGGGCAGTGTGAAGACTTCCGCCTGCTGCTCGATCTCCTCTTCGGACATACCCTCGGTATCGACACCCATCTCGTCAAAATACTCTATGACCTCTTCGATGTCCTCAGCGACCACGGCCATGGAATCTTCGAGAAAATCCTGTGCCTCATCGGGTGTCGTGGCTACATCCTCATCAAAGAGCTGGTTCTGGTTTTCAAGAAAACAGTTGATGACGTCCTTGTCAAACATTTCAAACACCTCCCTCTATAGGAATGAATACCCTGCTGTTCTCAACCGTATCTTCTTTTCCGCAAAGAGCGGCCGCCCACTCGCAGAAAGCCATCTGGGCGTTGACGGGCTCCCTGTGTCGGCGCTCAAGGCGCTCATAGGTTCCGTCGTCAAGCTCGATCCTTGCCTTCTCCGTATCCGAAAGCAGTGTCTCGAGTATATAAATTACTCTCTCCTTAAGTGATTCGTCAAGTATGGGGAACATTATCTCAACACGCCGGAGCAGATTCCTGGGCATCCAGTCCGAGGATCCGCAGTAAACTTCCCTGTTCCCGGCATTCTCGAAATAGAATATCCTGCTGTGCTCGAGGAAGTCCCCGACTATGGACCTGACGCTTATGTTTTCAGAAACATCCTTTATGCCAGGCTTGAGGCAGCAGATCCCTCTTACTATGAGTTCGATCTTTACCCCGGCGCAGGAAGCTTCGTAAAGGGCTTTTATGACCTCCTTGTCACAGATGGAATTGACCTTGGCCACTATATAGGCCCGCTTGCCGGCACGGGCATTTTCCGCCTCTCTTCCTATGAGATGCAAAAACCTGTCCTTAAGCCACAGGGGAGCCAGGGTCAGCCTGTTCCAGTAGAGGGGCTCCGAATATCCGCTCAGCATGTTGAAGACGGCCGTTGCGTCCTCTCCCATCTGTTCGGCACAGGTCAGAAGTCCCAGATCGGTATAGAGCTTGGCCGTGCTGTCGTTGTAGTTTCCGGTCCCCAGATGGACGTAGCGCCTGATGCCGTCCTCTTCGCGCCTTACCACCAGGGTTATCTTGCAGTGGGTCTTAAGACCCACAAGACCGTATATGACGTGGCATCCGGCTTTTTCAAGCTTTCTTGCCCATACTATGTTGTTCTCCTCATCAAACCGGGCCTTGAGTTCGACCAGCACAGTGACCTGCTTGCCGTTCTCGGCCGCCTCCGCAAGGGCTGCTATGATGGGCGAATTGCCGCTGACACGGTAGAGGGTCTGCTTGATGGCAAGGACATCCGGGTCCTTGGCCGCACTCCTTACAAAGTTTATGACCGGATCAAAGGTCTGGTAGGGGTGGTGCATGAGTATGTCATGCCCCCTTATGGCTGCAAATATGTCCTCCCCGTCCCTGATCTCCGGAACCGGCCTGGGGGTATATGCCGGCCTTTTCAAGTGGTCAAAGCCTTCATACCCGTACAGCTTCATGAAAAAGGTAAGATCGATGGGGCCGGCGATCCTGTAGATGCCGTCCTCCCTTACCGAAAGCTCTTCCTTTAATATCTTCATGAGCTCGCCATCTATGTCATCGGCAACCTCCAGCCTTATGACCTCGCCCCACTGCCGGCGTTTTATCTGTCTTTCTATCTCCTTTAGAAGGTCGGCCGCCTCTTCCTCGTCTATGGTAAGATCGGCGTTTCTCATTATCCTGTAAGGGTAGGCGCATACCACGTCATAATTGAGAAAGAGCTTTGCCATGTTACGCTCTATGACCTCCTCGAGCAGGATAAAGGTCCTGCCCTCATCGGAAGGTATCTCGACTATCCTCCCCAGGACACCGGGGACCTGGACCGTTGCAAAATCACGCGTATCCTCACCCTTTTTACTGATCAGGGCCCCTATGTTTAAGGTCCTGTTCCGAACAAGCGGGAAGGGTCTGGAACTGTCAACCGCCATGGGCGTTAAGACCGGATAGACTTCCTCCTCAAAATACCTGTCGACGTATTCGGCCTGCTCACTTGTCAGGTGCTCGTGTCTTGTGACAAAGCTTATACCCTCTACTTCCATGAGGGGCAGGAGGGTATGTAGAAGGACAAAATACTGGGTATCGACCAGCTCATGGGTCTTGGCCGATACGACCTCGAGCTGCTCATCCACCGTCATCCCCGCTATATCACGCTTGGCATAACCCGCATGCTTCATGTCTATAAGGGATGCCACCCTTACCATGAAGAATTCGTCCAGGTTGGATGCGGTTATGGAAAGGAACTTCAGTCTCTCCATAAGAGGGTTTGAGGTATCCGTCGCCTCGCCGAGCACCCTCTCGTCAAACATCAGCCATGACAGCTCCCTGTTCACATAGTAGTCTTTCCTGTCAAAATCTTTCATAGTCTCTTATACCTCATCACCGGTTTTATGGAAAAAACTTCCTCAAACAGTGACGCCTTCCTGAAGAAGAAGCCCTGTTCGAGGTTTATGTCATCGAGTGTGTATACATTTATCACCAATTCATTCCCCTTTACCGAGAACCTGACATCATTCACCTTGGTCCGGTAGCTCCTGCATATGCCGTCCGCAAGCCGGAAAAGGGCCGAAAGCTTTGCTATCCTGGTGTAGGAATTCTTATCAAGTACGCTCTGTACTGCCAGCTCGTTGTAATACATGAACTGCATCTTGTTGAATCGGACTATGTTGGCGACTATCTCCCGTTCGGTATGGGACAGTCCTATCATCTCCGTTGCCATTATGATATCATATCCGCACTCAGCGCCGGCCTCAATGCTGATATACCTTCCGCAGTCATTGAGGAGGGAAGCAATACGGAGCATCAGCCTGTCACGCTTACCCATCCCGTGGATCTTTTTCGTCGCCTCAAAGAGGTCTACGGCAACCTTTTCTATGAGCTCATTGCGCTCTTCGTTGCCCTGGTACCTTTTGGACATGACCTTGGCACAGGCTATGATATCGTTCTCAAAATCATGCCTGTAATTGACCAGCTTCTCCTTCTCGGCATACTCATATGCCATGCCGTCGCACAGGGACACGCCCGGTGACCACACGTTCTCTGCTTTTGTGATCTTGAGTACCCTTGACACTATGGAAATGGCGGGCAGAAGGAGGGGGACCGTCTCCTCATTGAGACCGTAAGCGGATGCTATCTCACTCTTTGTCATGGTCTTAAGCTTTGTGGCCAGCTTCCGGAAATCCTCTGCCGTAAAGGTCCTGTCACGGCTTCCTATATGGTAGAGCATGACCGAGATATAATCATCTATCAGGATCAGGTTCCTTATGTTCCTTCCCTTCAGGTAGAGCTTCCTGAAGACCTGTAGCTGGTTGTCTATGAGCTCCCTCAATATGCCTTCCATATCCCTGGTCCTGGGAGCCAGAGCCGCCAGCATATCCATTGCCCGAAGGACCCCCAGCCTTATGTTCTGGGTCGTGACCAGTGCGTCATTGTCAAAGAGGGATATCTGGATGGATCCGCCGCCTATGTCAGCAATAGCACATCCTTCCCGGATGAACTCGTCAAAACGGGATCCCTTGAGGGCCGCGGCCTTGTAATGAAGGAACCTCTGCTCGGAGTTTGACAGGACATCCAGCCTGATCCCGGTCCTGAGCTTTATCTGCTCGGTAACGATGGCTGTGTTCTTGGTCTCCCTGATGGCGCTTGTTCCGTATGCCTTGTAGTCGTCCACCTTGTATGACTTCATTATGGATGAAAAATCGGACAGGACTTCGCACAGCTCATCCATGTGGCTCATGCTGATGATACCGTCCTGATATGTATCCGTTCCCAGTTCTATCGAATGTCGGATGTTGTCTATCTCTTTCATGCCGCCCTTGCCGGAAAACTCGAATATCTTCATACCCAGCTCATATGAACCGACATCTATAGCGGCAAATGTTCTTACTGACATATCTTCCTCCCGATTATTCTATGATTCGCTCAAAAAGATCATTTATCTGCTGCACAGCCGAGCAGGTGGTCTATGAACTGCTGGGCTGTTCTTCCGGACAGGCCGCCGTGGGACAGCTCCCATCTGTTGGCCTCAAGGAGCAGCTCCTCTTCATCCATCCTGACCCCGTATCTGTCGGCCAGGGTTTTTACGATCTGTTCGAACTGTTTCTTGTCGGGTCTTGCAAAGAAAATGGTCTCCCCGAACCTGTAAGCCAGGGACAGCTTCTCCTGGACCGTATCGTTGGTATGAAGATCATCATCCCTGTCCTGCTTGTCCGAATACTTCTCCCTTACTATATGCCGCCTGTTGGAGGTAGCATATATGAGTATGTTGGCGGGCTTCTTTTCAAGGCCTCCCTCGATGACGGCCTTGAGATACTTGTATTCGGTTTCGTAATCCTCAAAGGACAGGTCATCCATGTAGATGATGAAGCGGTAGTTCCTGCTCTTGATCTGCGATATGATCTCGTTCAGATACCGGAACTGGTGCCTGTATATCTCTATGATACGGAGCCCCCTCTCGTAATACCTGTTCATGATCCCCTTGATACAGGATGATTTGCCGGTCCCGGCATCACCGAAGAGGAGGCAGTTGTTGCAGGGCCTTCCTTCAAGAAAAGCTTCGGTATTGGCTATGAGCTTTGCCTTGGCACTCTCGTATCCGACCAGATCGTCAAGGCTTACATGCATTATGTTGGTGATGGGCTTTATCTCTACCCTCCCCTCACTGTCATCTATCCGGAATGCCTTGTTAAGGCCGAACCTTCCGACACCAAACTCCTTGTAAAACTGGGCAACGCAGTCGGCAAATCCCTCATCATCCGAAGAGGCTGCAAGCTGGTCACGAAGGGTCATGATACGGTCCCGGATCCTCCTGTTGTATGAAGAGGGCCTGTCATCTTCCGGGATGAAGTTGCTTATAAGATTAGCGTTTTCGGTCCCGCATATCCTGTCAAGCCTGCCTATGTCAAGGTCAAACATCTTGCGGAAAAGGGCAAAATCGTGAAGGGCGGCCTGACGCAGGCTCCCCCCGACACCGCCTCTCATCTCACAGGCTCTTGAATAGGCATTTTCATTGTTGGCCATGATGAGGGTAAGATAAGCCTGCCATAAGTTTCCGCTGTATCCGTACCGGGCCGCAAGCTCTATGAGACGTCCCGTAAACAGATCCATCCTGTCAACGGTGTCCTCATCATCCTCTGTCCTGTCCGTAAGGATATAGTCAAGGTCATCGAGGATCTCCCCGTATACAAAGTCCCTGTATAGTATCATCTCACTTCCGTACATTGTCATCTCCCCCAAGATCAAGCTCTATGCCTACAGGTTCCCCGTCCCAGTTAAAATCATCATAACCGTCATAGGAAACCCCCATCATCTCCTCCTGCATCTCCCGGCTGGCCTGCATAAGGGTGATAAAAAGCTGGGCTGCCCCGTCGGCATATTCCTTGTTCTTAACTTTTGCAAAGACCTCCTCCAGCTTGGCATCCTCCCTTGCGGCATCATATACCGGAAGAGAGTTTTCCATCTTGTATCTTCCTATGGACCTTACCACATCCATCCGCTCTTCATAGAGCTTTAGTATCTTATCATCGATCTCATCTATCTTTTTTCTCAGTTTTTTCATATCCTCTGCCATACCGTCACCTCCCTGTCCCTGCCTTTTGCATCTTATGAGCCACTCTCTGTCTTTGTCCCCTGATCCTTTTGTGAGGTATCCGTCACCGAAGGATAGAGGGTTTCATTTATCACCTTGAGAAGTATATTCTGTTCAACAGGCTTTGTCAGGTAATTATCAAAGCCCTCTTCCATATACATTGGGCGGACTCCCACGATGGCATTAGCCGTAAGGACTATAACGGGAGTATCGGCATTAGGTCCCGATGCATCCTCTTTTATCCTGTGAAGTGTTTCCACACCATCCATGTCCGGCATCAGATGATCCATGAATATGATATCGTATTTTTTCTCTTTTGTCTTTTCTATCGCTTCAGGGCCTGAAAGAGCCGTATCTATCTCCATCCCGCTCCCCTTTAGGAGGCCTGCAAAGACAAGGATGTTCATCTTAACATCATCGACCACGAGGACCTTTTTGCCGGGTGCGCTTATGATATCTGTACTGCTTTTTACTACGTGTATACGGTCCTTAAGCCTTTGTGAAAAGTCACCCATGGGACTTTTATCCATGATCTTCTGGGGTATCCTTACCGTAAATACAGAGCCTTTTCCATACTCACTCTTAACATCTATGGTACCCTTCATGGCCGTTACTATCTGCCTGGTGATATGCAGGCCCAGCCCCGTCCCCTCTATGTTCCTGTTCCTCTCCTCCTCAAGCCTTGAGAAGGTCATAAAGAGTCTGCCAAGGTCTTCTTCCTTTATCCCTATGCCGGAATCCGAAACCCTTATCTCGAGCATGCTGTACCCGGCATCCCCTAAGGTCTCTTCAGGATCTTCGATCGTGCTGCAGATGACCCCGGCCTTTACGAAGCCTTCCCTGGTATACTTGATACCATTTGATATGAGATTATTGACTATCTGCCGGATCCTTACCTCATCTCCCAGATACATTGAGGGCATGTCGGGATCGTTTTCGATGACAAAGTCCAGCCCCTTTTCCAGAGCCCTCATCCGGTTCATCTGATAACAGTCGCTGAGGATCGAAAAGAGCTCGTAGCTCTCACTTGCAAGCTCCATCTTTCCCGATTCGATCTTACTTAAGTCAAGTATATCATTGATTATCGACAGAAGGGCATTCCCCGATATCCTGATATTTTCCGCATACTCGGCTATCTGGTCGTCCCTGCAGTCTCTGAGTATCATGGTATCCATTCCCAGTATGCCGTTTATCGGTGTCCTTATCTCATGGGACATGCTGGCAAGAAAATCACTCTTGGCCCTGTTGGCTATGTTCGCTTCCTCCTTTGCAATTTCAAGCTCGTTCATGGTCTTCATCAGCTTTCTGTAATCGGGTGTCTCAAGGGCAAAGAGCATGATGATGGCCGCGAACGCCTCTCCGAACGCATTGAGCAGGGTATCAGGGTGGAACATCTGGACTATGGAGAATATTATCGGTATGGCCAGGAAGAACATGACTATGGTCGATGTGACTGCCGGTCTGTAGGCCCGGTTTGCAAGCACCACGAAAAAAGCATGAATGATCACCAGGAAGGACATGATATAGGCCATAAAATACAGGGGCCCGTGTATATACCGTCCCGCATCAAAATAAAAGACCACTCCGGTAAAAAGATTGACCGTGATCAGAAGTGCCAGAAGTGCAACGAGGATATGGTTTGCCACCAGATCCCTGTTCCTGATACGGGGATAATAACTGAAGACCGTGCGTACCCCCACTGCTACGCAGGCTATGGAGGATACCTGGTAGAGGGTGTTCAGGAGCACATTCACCGGATCGGGTATAAGATGACCGTAGCTTATGGTGTAGGCGGTCAGAACATCTATCAATGCACTTATGAACACACAGTAAACATACAAGCGGACGAGCCCGGCTCCGCGTGTATCCGTGTATAGCACCGTATTCATGCCGCCGGCTAAAACTATGAGCACAAGTATCGCGGCGATGTCATAGGATATATTGTACTGCATGTCCTATAGTATATCACAATGATTGTATTTTTTTTATAATAATGGTAAAATGACAAGGCATTTTGGATATTTAATAAGGAGGTAGTTTATCATGGCTTTTTGTTCAAATTGCGGTAAAGAGCTTCCTGACGGCGCTGCCGTCTGTCCCGCCTGCGGTGCCGTCCTTGGCAGCGCACCCGAAAGTGCGGCTCCTGTCATCGAGGCCTGGGACCATACTGCAGAGTATGACGCACAGGATATCTCGGATAACAAGGTATATGCTCTTACAGCTTATCTTTTCGGAATACTTGGGGTACTTCTGTGCAATGTCCTTTCAAAGGATTCACCTTATGCCAGCTTCCACGCACGCGAGGCCCTCAAGCTTGATGTTACTGTCATCGTCATTTACCTGTTATCCTGTGTTCTGTGCTGGACATGCATAGTTCCCATCGCAGGTGTCATCTTTGTCCTGATCTTTTCCGTTGTCAGGATCATCTGCTTTGTACAGGTATGCAAGGGTCAGGCCAAGGAGCCCTGGCTCATCAGATCCATCGGGGCCCTTCACTGAATTAGTGACAGCATCTGCAACAGAATAAGACACAAGATCGCCTGCGCTTTGCTGCAGGCGATTTTAAAAACCGGTTGAAAAATATGCTTACCTATGACAGATTTGACAACAAAAAGATACTGATATGGGGCTTCGGGCGCGAGGGGCGCTCAACAAAGGAATTCCTGGACAGGTACTGCCGCCCCCTCCTTGTGGATGTCTTCGAAGGAAAAAGAGAAGATATGAAGGAGGAGGACTACGACTATATCATCAAGAGTCCGGGGATAGTCCTTGACACCTATGACCCCCGCTTTACCTCCCAGACCCGGATATTCCTTGAGTGCTACAGGAAAAATACCATAGGTGTCACCGGCACAAAGGGCAAAAGCACGACATCATCAATGCTCTACCACACCCTTTCGGCAACGGGGCATAAAACCCTGCTTGTCGGCAACATAGGAGAGCCCTGTCTTAACAGCTTTGGGGACATTGATGACGATACCGTCGTTGTCTTTGAGATGTCATGCCACCAGCTGGCCCACCTTGACATTTCCCCCCATATAGCCGTCTTTTTAAACCTCTTTGAGGAGCATCTGGATTATTATAAGACTGTTGACCGCTACTTTGCGGCCAAGGCCAATATAACGGCCCACCAGGGGGAGGACGACTTCTTCTTCGTCGGGGACAACGTGCCGCATCTTGAAACCAGGGCACATACCACGGTCATAGACCGGTCAGATATACCATCCTACGATCTTAAGGTCCTCGGCCACCATAACGATTACAACGCCCATTTTGTATATAAGATCTGCTCCTCGGTCTTCGGGATCGATGAGGATTCCATAAGGGGGGCTCTTTCAGACTTTAAAGGTCTCCCTCACCGTCTGGAGTACATAGGTACCATAGAAGGGGTGGATTATTATGACGACTCCATATCCACCATACCCTCGGCCACCATACAGGCCCTGACTTCCGTTCCCAATGCCGCCACCGTTCTCATAGGTGGCATGGACAGGGGCATCAACTATGATCTTCTGATCGACTACATCAATTCCCACAGGGAATACAACTATATCTTCTCATACGCTTCTGGAAAGCGCATATACGACAGCGTTGAAAAGAGCGACAACTGCAGATATGCCGGTGATCTGGCAGAGGCCGTAAAGCTGGCAAAGGCAATCACGGCGCCCGGCTTTGCCGTTATACTGTCGCCGGCTTCGGCAAGCTACGGGTACTTTAAGAACTTCGAGGAGCGCGGGGACGTCTTCAGGGAGCTTTGCAATGAGTGATACCATAACCCTCACCTTTACCGGTGATATAGGATTTGACAAATACATGGAGGGCAGATGGGAAGATGATGACCTTCTGTCCCCTGAAGTGGCAGCCTTTTTAAAAGACACTGACAGCCTTATCGTCAATGTCGAGGGCCCCCTTTATAAAAAGACCTACGATGTCAATGAGCCTTCTGACAATCTCTATCACAGCATGGATCCCGGTGTCGCCTCCTTTCTTCAAAAGATGGGGGCCGATATCTGGAACATATGCAATAACCACATAATGGATGCGGGACCGGAAGGCATAAAGAGCACCCTTGACATTGCAGCCGCAAGCGGGGCAAAGACTTTAGGGGCCGGTATGGACCTTGAGGCGGCATCAGCCCCTCTTTTTATCGATGCTGCCGGCGGCATAGGCATGATAGGGGTGGGTTACCAGCGGGCCTGCAGAAAGGCGGGCGATACCACTCCCGGCTGTTTTTCCTGGAGTGACCTTGACCTTATAAGAAAGCGCATAGAACAGATCAAAAGCACCTGCCGGTGGGCCATAGTAGTTGCCCATGCGGGCGAGGAGTTCACAGCCCTTCCCTCCCCCTATACCAGGGACCGTTATCTGGCCTATCTGGACATGGGGGCAGACATAGTGATAGCCCACCACCCTCACGTGGTCAACAATTACGAGCTTTTCGGCTCCAAGGCCATATTCTATTCTCTTGGGAATTTTATCTTTGATACCGACTATCAGAGAAGCCAGATGTACACCGAGTACGGCATGCTCTTAAAGCTTCGTCTTGACAGGGAGACATTTTCATTTGAACCAATGGGGATAAAGGTTGACCGTACATGCGGGCGTATAGTTTCCTGCGATGCCCCGCCCGTCTTCTGCGATGTGCAAAAGGATGATTACGACCTCCTTGAAGCCCTTGCGGCAAAGGTTCTTATCGAAAACACCAAACGCCAGCTCCGCTATCTACGCCCCAAGGATTTTGAAAATGCGACCGAGGAAGATTTTGTCCGCAATTTCTATGAGCCCCTGCGGAGCGGACGGGTCCCGAAAGAGACCCTTGACATGCAGATCATATATCCCCTGTCTCAGACTTTTGACATAAAAAAAGCAAGATCCTGTGGTTTGACCCGCCTGGTCGACTATATGTTGTCCCAGATATAGTATAGCGTCATTTAATTATCTTGACTGTTAATGTTCAGAGAGAAGCGGGTGTCTGCAGGGATGCCACAAAGCGAGTTCCGCAGACGCGAAGGCTATCCTGAAGCGTCGAGGACTGTTTGAGCGA
>JAILLI010000041.1 GCA_024693225.1 Lachnospiraceae bacterium | reverse complement strand
CTCATCATTCCAGCTCTCCGGTGTTGAAAGAAAAGCGCCCCATTCATCGGAATATTCCCGGCACCATTCGGCGATGGGTTCATGATATTGAAGCGTCGGATAATAATAGCCCTTTCCTTCCAGCTCCTCAAGTGGCTGATCAAAAAGAAACCAGATATAATCAATGCTCTGATCGATATGGTCATAGAGTGTGGGCTGGTCGATATCCGCCAGCACATTCCACGGCATGCAGGTTGTCGCCCGATCAAGGAGATCATACAGGTCTTCGACACTGCTAACCGGGTTATAGTTAATATCATCATTTATCTCATGCGCCTTTTCGATGGACTTTTCCATAAGGGCCATAAGCCGGGGATCCTCTTCGAGAAGCTTTTTCAGGGAAAGTGCGCATTCGCTGTGCTCCTTCCGATCCGGAGCGGTGCTTTCTTCCTTTCCGGCATCAGCGGAGATACTGATATTTATGGTGCATGCGCTTAAGGAGAAGACCAACAGAAGGCTTACGAGACTTACATTCAGATATTTGCTGCGTGTAATACGTTTCATAGATGTTTACCTCCGATTATAATAATACATTTTTTTGTGGCATCGGACAAGATGGTCCGTCCGGCATCGAACAGTTTGACACGCGAGCCGGGATTATTATACTATTGAGAGGCAGATGATCTCAGGGAACGCCCGTAACACTGAGCCCTTCGCCAGGGTGGCATCTCACACTTCGTGTGAGATAACCTTCGCCAGGGTGGCATCTCACACTTTGTGTGAGATAACCGGTGATCACAGGTGTTTTTTCTTTGGGATAAGCACCATCCTTCGATCGTGGGAGGTTTATGTTAAAGGTGTGTCTGCTGCAGATAGTTTTAGAAAAGAGGTAAAAAATGTTTGAAAGAGTATTATCCAAGGTATCGGTAGTTCTTACGGCACTTTTTTTATGCACATTATTTGCAGCAGTAAATCCTGCAGATGTGAAAGCAGATGTAAAACCTATCAGCGGAGGAGTACATAATACCAGCGAGTTTGAGGACGGTGAAGCGGTGTACTTTAGCGGAGACACAACTATCAATATCGATAAAACCGTGTCAATAGATTCAATAGTGGCCGCGGATAAATCCGCGCAGCTTACAATAACCGGAGACAGCGATAAGACTTTAACGTGTGATCATATTATGGATGACAAATCGGAAAGCAGAGTAAAATTTTCAATTGACAGTGGGAACCTGGTTACTGAACGGTATTTCAAAGTCAAGGATTTAGAGATAAACGGGGGAACGGTCGATGCAACCGGCCTTGGGGATAGCGGTATTGTGTCAGATCGTATGACAATAAGTGGAGGAAATGTCAAGGCGACCGCAATCAATGATGGAGAAAGAGAAGGGAACTGCGGTATTAGCATCACCGGTTCTAGTGGAGAATCTTATTTAAATATCACCGGAGGAAATATTGAGGCATCCGGTGTAAAAGTCGGGATATACTGCGGGTATGGAAATGTAAGTATATCCGGCACCAACACTACGGTTAAGGCGAGCACCGGTAGTGATCAATCCGGTATCATAGCTGAAAAAGGTACTGTTACCATAGCCTCACCGCTTGAAATCATTACCCCTGTCGGGGGCGGGATAAGTTCAGACGGGCATTTTATCGCAACAACCGCGGGAGGTGAGGATGCAGCCAGAGAAGTAGAGATAAAGGCCGTCGAGTATTCCGTAGAAGTCACGGACGACGGACACGGTAAAGCTTCGGCTGATCCCTCCAAGGCTGTTGGCGGTACCGAGATAGCCCTTTCGGCAGAGTCGGATAAAGGTTATGCATTTGACAAGTGGACATCGGAGAATGAGGTAACATTTGCAGACACCGGCAGCCCCGATACTACATTCAGCATGCCGATTGAGAATGTAAAGGTAAAGGCGAACTTTAAACCTGTATGTACTCTTACATTTGACGGTAACGGCGGCATCGGGACCATGAGTGCTCAGGTGGTGGATAAGGGATCTGCCGCAAAGCTTAATAAGAACGCATTTACATGTGACGGATGTGTTTTTACGAACTGGAATACAAAAAGTGACGGCAGCGGAACGAGCTATGCCGATGAGGCTGTTATCACCGCCGATACCGACCTGACCTTGTATGCGCAGTGGACGGAAGATAAACCGGACCCTCCTGTGGAAAAAGAGTATGCAGTAACTGTCACCGCAAGTCCTGCAGGGAGTGGAACAGCCACGGCAAGCGCAAGCTCCGGAAAAACCGGGACTAAGGTCACTATCACGGCGACAGCAGATAATGGCTTTCGGTTCAGGGAATGGCAAGTCATATCCGGCGGTGTCGAACTTGCTGACAGCAAAAGTCCGGAAACGACCTTCAGCATCAAAAATTCAGATGTGGAAGTAAGGGCGGTCTTTGAGGAGAAAGAAGCCGACACTTATACCGTAACTGTAAGTAACGACGGTCATGGCAGTGCAAAAGCAAACCCGACATCAGGGCAGACCGGAACAAAGGTCACACTCACTGTCGTATCTAAAGCAGGATATAAGTTCAAGAAGTGGAAGGTGGTATCAGGCGGTGTTACGCTTGCAGATGCGACCAAGGCCAAAACTACTTTTGTCATCAAGGATGCGAGTGTTAAGGTAAAAGCGATCTTTGAGAAAGTATATGATGCCCCCCAGCCTGAACTTGAACCGGTGGATGATGACAAGATCCTCCTGTCCTGGCAGAAGGTGGACGGGGCTAAAGGTTATGATATCTTCATGTCCCGCGATAACAAAGGCGTCATTCCCAAGCTGGTCAAGACCATAGAGGGAAACAAGACCTTCGAATGGACGGCGACCGGCCTTAAGCCCCGTAAATCCTATAAGGCACTTGTCAAAGCATATGTTAAAGATAAGAAGGGAAAGAAGCAGTATATCTCCGAGAGCCCTCTTATGCATGTCTATACGGCAGGAGGTAACAAGACATATACAAACGCAAAGAGTATTAAGATCAACACTTCCGATGGGAAGATAAAGAAGAACAAGCTGACCCTCAAGGTGAAGGACACCTACAAGATCAAGGCGAGCGTCAAGAAAGCAGACAGGAAAAAGAAGCTGATGCCTGCGAGCCACGTCAAGACTCTCCGCTACCGCAGCTCGGATCCGGGCGTTGCGACCATTGGCTCCTCCGGCAAGATCACCGCAAAGAAGAAGGGCAAGTGCAACATCTACGTATACGCCCACAACGGCGTAAGCAAGACCATAAAACTCACCGTAAAATAGTGCCAACGGGGACGGCTCTTTCTACCGATATCTGTGTTAAAATTATTTTTTCCGCTTTTGAAATGACCTGATGCGGTCGAGGCTTTCTTCCATTTTCTCGGTGAGACTGCGCTCGGAATTAAAGGCGAGGATGAAGCGTCCTCGCTTTTTAAGTGCATCTGTATCATCCCGGATTTCCTGCTTGAGAGTTTCGTAGCGGACTATGATATCGTTTTCCTTGGCGAATCTGCGTACCTTTCCCATTATGTTCAGGGAGTAGTTCAGATCTATGAGAAGGATCCCGTAGAACATGCCGACAACAAAGGTAAAGGCGATATTGTTGTCGAACCATATGACCAGCCTGATCACATGTTTTTGCACAAAGAAATAGTATAGTGCCGCAAGGAGTGTCCAGATCACCGAAAATTTCAGGCATATGATCCCGCCGATATTAAAGCGCTCGTCGGAATAGTCCCAGAGCTTGATCTTCATCCCCTTGATGAAGATAAGGCCCGCGATAAACTCGATCACAGTCATCATGACACCCATCGCAAGTATCTGGATAAGG
>JAILLI010000028.1 GCA_024693225.1 Lachnospiraceae bacterium | reverse complement strand
ACCGGTCATGAATGCGGTCATCATACGTTTTCCCTTTATCATATCCATATCTCTCCTATCTCAATATTTGAACTTTGTCAGGGAATATCAAAAGCCCTGGCTTCTTCTATTCCGTTTAATATATCGACTATTTCATCCCTGTCGTATTTCTTGTCAAAGATCACACTGCACTTGAGAGTGGACCCCTTTTCTCCGGTCTTCTCCCATTTCTGTGAGTTCATCCGGGCATTATATGCTTTAAGCTTTCCCGCTATCTTATCGTAATCCGCATCCCGGTCCTTAAGATCAAAAGTGATGGTGGCAACTATGGCATGCCTGTATACCGACAGGTCACGGTTGAAGAGGAGCTGGACGAGCTCCACCATTATGACAGAGCTTATTCCTATCACGTACATACCCGCGCCTATCACCATACCTATGCCTATAGTGGCCCAGATGCCCGCTGCCGTCGTAAGTCCCGATACATTTCCCCGTTTGCCTATAAAAACGATCCCTCCGGAAAATATACCCATTCCGGCGATGATGCCTGCCGCAACCCTTGATATATCAACTCCCAGCCCTGCTGCCGGGGGATCTGCCAGAATATCGATAAAGGCATATTTAGACACGATCATCATTATGGCAGATGCCATGGCGATCAGTATATGGGTTCTAAATCCGGCTACCTTGACATTTTTTTCTCTCTCGTATCCTATGACCGCACCCGCGAGCATGGCCAGGACTATCCTTAACAGAAATACCAGATCATTATGTGTTATGAACTTTCCCATAATATCATCTCCTGCTTTTAGTATCCGGAATATTTAAGCGGGTCCTGTCTGACAGGGCGCCAGTCGCTCGCCACGATGGCATCCCATATCTTCGATACTGGATATTCGCTCAAACAGTCCTCCACGGGAATCTGTAAGGCTTTCCCATCATAAAAGGGAAATACTTCCTTATAAGCCATATCATAAAAGTCGAATAGACCGTTATGATAAGGATTACGATCGCATAGCATATATAGCCCCTTGCCCTTGTAAGATACTGATTCACATACATGGCCGCCTTAAGGGCAAAAGTCAGTACCGTCTGGGAGTTGTGGGTGACCATGAATATGAGTGATCCCACACCCCAGTAACAGAAAAGACCGACCCTGGGCAGACCCTTGCACAAAGACAGCATCCCGAAGCTTCCGGACAGGGCGCACAGGAAGAAAAAGAAGACATTACGAAATGCCAGCGTCCTGAAATCTATCCCGTTATTGATCCCGTAAAATACATAGCATACTCCGAAGAGCATGCTCCCGAGTACTATGTAAGCCGCCCGGTATTTTAAGCTGACCCTGCCCCTCTCATCGATCTTAGGCCTGTTTACAAAGTCCCCTATCCTTGTCTTCCGGCTCAGGAGCCTGTGGGTATAATAACCTGTCGCGATAAAACCGCTCACAAGTACAGGGCGCAGTATGACCGTTATCAGATCGTGCACTCTCATGGCAAAAGGCGTTTCATAAACTGCTATACCAACAAAATAAGCCGCAGAATACACAAGGGCATTGAGAAGGACCATCACAGTTATAAAGAGGCCTTCTTCCCGTATCCTCCTTCGCAGGAAGATAAATACCAGTTCGCCCAGATAAAGAGCCGGCAGAAACCAGAGCACGTTCATGCCGTAACAGCTGAGTACATACCAGATGTTAAGATACAAAGTATCCGGCATGATCTCACCCTTAATAAGGGCTACAATGACAAAGAGAAGATAAAAAGCCGAAAACCACATATACGGGATCATTATACCCCTGAATCTGGCCTTTGCCACATCCTTAAATGACCGGGCCTCATCATTTTTTACGGCAATGAGAATACCTGATATGATAAAGAACATGGGCATGTGAAAAGAGAATATGTAAGCGCAGAGGGGCTTGATATAGGGTGAGAATGTGAAGATGGAATCCCCCTGGAGATGCCCGATGAGCACGAGTATCATACCAAGACCTTTGGCCATATCAAGATGATCCAGTCTTTTTCCCTTATCCGACATTCGCATCTCCCGACTTTTTGATACGTCCCTTTCCAAGAACAAAAGGGAAGAACCTGTTTATCACCTCGATCACTATCGCAGACAGGGCAAATACCGTGATCATGGTAACCGCGACAAACACGTAGTGCTTTGCATGCTTATTGAACGAATCCACAAACCATGCAAGTTTTATACCCGCATATAAGATATAATAATTGATGTGGCAGGCCATGACAATAAGTGAATTACGCCCGAAATAGGTGACAAGGCCCACCTTGGGAAGGGCTTTGCACAGCAGTATGATCCCAAAGCAGCCGGTAAAGGCCGCCACATAATATATCAGTAAATTATTAAGGATGATATTCCTAAGATCCGCACATCCGTTTAACATGGCAAGAGGTATATTTATACCAAGAAGGACTGCTCCCGCCGCAAAAGAACCCGGCCTTGACGATAAGACTTTCATGAACTCCGACCCCCGGGTCCCGGCTCCTTCCCATATCTTCCTGACATAATAACCGATGGCGACAAAGCTTTGGGCTACGGCCGCACGAAGAAAGATATATACGATGTTTATAAGGGAAGTGATGACAAGGCTATCCTCATTTGCCGCATAAAGCTTTTGTAATTGCAGCTTTATGGCATATGCTGCAAGGGCAGTTGCCATGATGACGGGAAATACCGCCCTGTCGGGAAACTTTTTCTTAAAAAACAAAAAGCCCGTCGTAGCCAGGAACAGGGCCGGAAGAAACCACAGAACGCTCATACCGTAAAAGGTAACCGAACTGATCGTGTCCACGATAAAGGTGCGAAGATCTATGTTGTGAACTATGTTCAGGTTTCCTATATCGATGACAAAATAGCTGAGTGAGAACCACAGATATGGAATGATTATCCCGCGAAACCTTTTTTTAACACACTGGCCAAGATCCCGGGACGGCTCATCCTTGACAGCCATCAGTATTCCCGAGATGACAAAAAATAGTGGCATGTGAAAAGAAGATATCCACACACGGGTTCCCGTTGCGATATCCTCCATATGTCCGAGGGCGACAAGAAATATGCCTATGCCCTTTGCCATATCAAGATGATCCAGCCGTTTTGATCGCTCCATATTCAGTATTTGACAGCTCTTACGAATTCATGTTTTACGGAATCGTATACGAAGAGTATGTTCTGATAAGGCTCCCTGTATTCCGTATCGTTTATGAAAAATGATATAAAACGTTCACTATCTTCTTCTGTCTCATCAAGGAAAAGGAAATTGTCATTTCCCGAACTGTAGGTCATCCGGAAACTGCCCTCTACAGTTTCAACGATCTGCCCGTCTTCGATTATGACAGCCGTCTCTTCGTTGGTCCCGAAGACTATATAACCGCTTTGGGTCAGCTTCAGTACCTCCATCGCATCCTTGGTCTCCATAATGGCAAGATCGTTTCGCTCATTCCGCTGAATGGCCGAATCCCACTCCCAGGACCTGTACAGCTTATCACCACGCCTGTCAGGGATATCAAAATCTTTCTTTATGGTAGCTCCCAGATAATCCGTGAACTTGTAGTTTCCGGTATAGCTTAAGTGGGAGCCGTCCGAAAGATCCACGGTAAAGTCCAGCCCCATCTCATCATACTGTCTGTTAAAATCCCAGAAATCCACTCCCTCGGACTGTGCTATTGTTCCTATATAGTTATAAACCTTCTGGTCCTCTTCTTCCACGCAGTAGGGTGATATGAACAGGACTATGGGGATCCCCTCGCTCTTTGCGAGCTCAATGGTCTTCCGGATGTACTCCTCAACCTTCTCGGGACAGGGCTCTGTTTCCGTAACCTCGCTCATATCGGGGGTTTCATCCTCTATGACAGTCTCTCTGGGATCAAATCCCTTGTAATTGGCCGTATCCCTGATATTCCTGAAGTCGTTTTCCCCAAGATCCTTGTACCGGCCGTGCATTATGTTGTAGGGATTGAGTCGTCTGTAAAAATCATCCCCTTCAGAATTGACGCGAAGCTGCTCTATACGGTTGCTGTTCCATTTCATCCCGTAGTTGTTGTCGACCGACCATTTATCGTTCTGAAACATAATGTGATCTGCAATGGATACTTCAAAACACACAAGCTTGGGCTTCTGGGTACGGAGTGCTTCCTTGAGCTGATAATACGACACCCAGGCCGGTGCCTCGGCTCCTCCCAGATCAAATGCCGCCATTCCGTAATTATCCCACAATACCCCCGTGGCTATATCGCAGTATACATGGGAACTCCCCAGGAAGAATACGTCTATGGTGTTATCCGGATGCTTGTAAAGGGCGTCAAACTGGTTTATCCCGTCCTCACTTTTCAGGATCAGTATCTTAAAGACACCGGTAACTATAAGGACCGCCAGAGCAATGATAAGGATCGATTTTATCAGATTGATGAGTTTTGAATGTTTTTCCATGTCTTAAAATCTTCCGTATATAAAGTCAGCGGCATTGAACTCCGCACCGTAATATCCGTAAACTATGACCATCGTGAAAAGTATTGCAAAGATCGCATACCTGGCAACCACATTCTGCTCTTTTATCAGATCCCTGACATTCCTCTTCTGTGAGATGTAGGAGACGACGAAGAGGAGCAGCATGCCGAATGCCAGTATCCCCCATTCCCTGCGGTCCAGCCCCATATTAAAGAAGCTCTCGTCAAAGAAGATCCAGGGATTGAAGGTGACAAATGCGTATTTCCACATCTTAAACCCGCTCTCCAGGGTATCGGCCCTGAAAAATGACAGGCCGAACATGAAGAGAAGGAAGGTCCTGATCCTGAGAAAGAGGGTGTAACTCGCACAATTTGTATTGATATGAAGAACCTTCACAAGCCATCCGAAGAAGGGCGAAAGAAGCTCTCCGGCAACGATCACAAGCCACATGTAAAGGCCCACACCGAATATGTAATTCCATCCTCCTCCGTGCCACAGGCCTATGAGGAACCAGGATACAAGAAGACTTAAGTAGAGGGGCAGGTTAAACTTTTTCTCATATCCCTTTCCCAGACGGGCTTTGCAGAATTTGCGCATATTCTTAAAGGCTTTGCTGCGCTGCAGGGGATAAAGGACATAGTCACGCAAAAAACCGCCCAACGTTATGTGCCATCTTCTCCAGAATTCCGACAGACTGACCGAATAGAAGGGAGTATTGAAGTTCTCGGGAAGATTGATGCCCAAAACCTCCGATATTCCAAGAACTATATCCATCAGTCCCGAAAAATCGCAATAGAGCTGCATTGCAAAAAGTGCCGCTGCAACAAATATATAGAGCCCGTTATAGGCCTCGTAATAATCGTAGATCCTCGTTACTATGACCGCCATCCTCTCGGACAGGACCATCTTCTTAAAAAGTCCCCATATCACACGCTCCATACCACGGACTACCCTGTCATAGGAGAAGTGGTGCTTCCCTCCCCATAACTGTCCGTCCATCTGTTCAAAGGTGATGATGGGACCCGATGTCATGATAGGGAAATAAGACGCAAAGAGCAGGGTCTTTCCGGGATTTTTGGGGGCTTTGCCCTTCCCCCAGTAGATATCAGTTATGTATGCGATAAGGATAAGGGCAAAATATGATATCTTTTCCGGGCAGTTCTCTCTTGTAAAGAACTCTATCTCATTGCATATCCGGTTGGTAAGGTCGGCACCGAACAGGTTTCCGATACCAAGGAGTATACTGTAAAAAAATGATGTGTACTTAAATACAGCCAGGGATATGACATCCACAAGCAGGACGCCTGTATATACCGCCTTGCGCCTGCTGCACTCCTCCCCCATAAACTGCGATCCGGCCCAGTTGACCAGCACCAGTCCCAGGAATATGAGGCAGCCGGGTATGGTGTAGTAGCACAGGCTGTAGTAAAATACAAGGCTCGCAGCCAGCAGCCATATCCACTGGGCACATGCCGGAAGCAGGAAGTACACTGCGCATACTATGAAAAAAAACAGGAAAAATTTGAGAGATATCAGTGACATATGTTGGTATTTCCTTCCGGGTCATCAGGTTAACGCATAGTATTATACCATGAACCGTCCCTAATCGAAAATACCGCATCTATATTCCCAAAACTATTTTTCGCGACATCAAAGACGGTTCGTGATATCATATATAGGATGCATTGAAAACTGAAATGATAATCATGAACACAAAGCCGAAAATAAGATGTAACCGCATATCATATATCACGATATCCCTTGTCATGACGGGATTGCTTCTTACAGGCTGCGGCCGGGCAGATATCGAAGAAAGCCCTGCGCCTGTATCGCAAGGGGACGCTTACATATCTGCAGATCCCGTATCTGACGGACCGGAACAGGTGGAAGGTGCCGGTTTTCCCGTACATATTGAGGAAGTGAACGTGACTGTTCCGGGAATGAAGGATAAGGTGAAGCTTGCCTTTCTGTCGGATCTTCATATAACCGTGGCCGATGATGAGATCGAAGACGGTGAAAAAGAGAATGTGAACCTGCGCCGTGAAAGTTTTGCAAACGAAGGAATGGTGTCAGCTGACCAGTGTCAGGAATGGATGAAGATCTTAAATGATACCAAAGCAGATCATGTGCTCCTTGGCGGTGATCTTACGGACTTTGCTTCGGATGCCAATATAAAGATCCTGAAAAAGGGTCTTGAAAACCTGACCATCCCCTTCATGTATATAAGGGCCGATCACGACACAGAACCCTTTTATCTGAAGGATAAGGACTACGAAAAGTGTATCAGCCTTCAAAAGGATCTGTGCGAATACCAGGATGTTTTTGTTAAGGAATTCCCTGATTTTCTGATAATCGGATGGAACAATTCGACCATACAGCTGACAGCGGAGGGCCTTGAGAAGATAAATGAAGCCCTTGCCTCAAAAAAGCCCGCCATACTGCTGACCCATGTACCCATAGAGCCCCTTTCCGATAAGAGCCTTGAGACGGCAAGCCGTGATACTTTTGCAGGCCGGTCTCTTTTATGGGGATTTGGAAACAATGAGGAGGCTCCCAATGAATATACCTCAAAGCTTCTTGAAATGATCTATGCCGATGACACTCCCTTTGTAGAGATCCTGGCGGGACATCTGCATTTTTCATGGGACGGAAAAGTTTCGGACAAAGTTCACGAGCATGTATTCGGTCCGGCTTTTTACGGATATATGGGAATCATAAACATTTCAGGGGAGG
The DNA here is from genome assembly GCA_024693225.1 of Lachnospiraceae bacterium. Classification (GTDB taxonomy): domain Bacteria; phylum Bacillota; class Clostridia; order Lachnospirales; family Lachnospiraceae; genus UBA2868. Next base: position 11,384 of record JAILLI010000028.1, on the reverse strand, counting down.
ATTGATCATCCTCCCCTGCCTTTTTACTTATTCTTTGGTTACGTCTGTCCCGTACAGTATCTTTGCCATCTCCGAATCCTTATCAAGGATCAGGGTATTGTTCCTGTTATCCTTAAGGGATTTCTTGATGGCATCCAGGCTTCTCAGATAGTTGTAAAAATCCGATTTCTGCTCGTTATTGTATGCATCCGACAATATCTTCATATATTCCGATTCACCTTCCGCCAGCAGTGTCTCTGCCTGCTTATTGGCATTTGCTATGGTGATCTTCACATTCTTGTCTGTCTCGTTCCTGATCTTCTGCGCATCGGCTTCACCCTTTGCCTTATACCCGGCTGCTATATTGCCTCTCTCCGAGACCATACGCTCGTATACGGCTTCCTTGTTGTCATCGGGAAGATCCAGTGCCTTGATCTCGGCCGTCAGTATCTCTATACCGTAACTTGCTATGTCCGAATTGGATTCCGCCGTGATAAGGTTGGTAAGCTCTATTCCTCTTGCGGCAATGACCTCATCCTGTGTCATTGAGGAAATGGTATTCTTCGTTGCATTATATACGGCTGCGTCTATCCTCTCTTCCGCCCTTGCACCTACTCCCCCAAGGGTCTGGTAATACTTGATCACATCCTTTACGGTCCATATGACATAATCATCAGCGATCATGGATTTCTTATCCCTTGTTATGACATCACTCTGGGGGATGTCGTATATCCTGTTCCCGTCATAGATGGCGATGGTGGTCTGTATAAAGGGAGTCTTTAAGTGAAGGCCCGGCTCATTCTCTACGGCAACTACACGGCCGAACTGCTGGATCAGGACTACATCCTTATAATTTACCGTATACAGTGAGGATGCGAACAGGATCACAAGCAATATCGCAGCTATCCATATAAGTGTTTTTTTCATTGTCCTATTCCTCCCCTTCCTTTGTTTCTGTTTCCGTTACGCCTGTGTCTTCCGAAACGATGTCGGTGCTTACTTCATCTTCAGCCTTGGAGAAGCTGTCAAGCGGCATCAGTGTCTGGGTCCCTCCGTCCGAGATTATCACCTTAAGTGACGGAAGGAGCTCTTCCATTGTCTCGTAGAACATCCTTTTCTTTGTGATATGGGGGTAAAGCTTATACTGTTCATACATCTCGTTAAAACGTACGACCTGGCCTTCCGCTTCCGCGATCCTCGCCGTTTTGTCCGCTTCGGCAGACTGGATTATCTTGTCAGCATTTGCTTCCGCCTTGGGGAGCTGCTCATTCTGATAGGCAAGTGCGTTGTTCTTGGCAGTATCGGCTCCCTGCTTTGCTGTCTCAACAGCCTTGAAAGCCTGTTTGATCTCATTTGTCGGAGGCTCACTGTCCTGAACCGTTATATTGACTACAGCCAGCCCTATATCATGCTGGTTGAGCTCTCTTGTCATATCCTCCTTGACTATCGACTGGATCTGTCCTTTTGCCGTAGTCATGGCTTCATCAACCGTGAAATCCGCCACGACCGATCTGATGCTGGACAAGGCGATATTCTTGAGGATCTCCTCCGGATTATCGGATGCATACAGATATGCCACGGGATCCGATACACGGTATTCCAGATAAAAATCGATATCAAGCAGGTTAAAATCCGACGTGATCATGATCCCGTTGGTTTCATCGGTTATATTCTGACCGTTGTTGTCCAGCGAATATCCGACACCCGTTCCATGGGTTGTTATATCCACGTAATTGACTTTCTGAAGAAAAGGTATCTTGAAATACAATCCGGCCGTATCAGTCCGAACGACCCGGCCGAACATGGTCACAACGGCATTCTCCTGTTCCGATACATTGTAAAAACCGCTGCTGATGATAAGTACTGCAACAACAACCAAAGCGATATACTTGAAATGCTTACCGATCTTGGGCATTTCCTTCGGTTCATCAACTATATCCCTTTTTCTTTTGAAGAAATCAAAAAATCCGAAGTTTCTCATATCTTCCTCCTGCGCCTTAAATATTATATATGAACTAATCAGCCGATACCATATGTCCTTCCGCAATTGATTTATCTACCCACAGCTGAAGGGTATCAACAGAAAGGGCTATCTTTTCAAGGGTTTTCTTGATCCCGAAGAAGTCCTGATATTCATCGGGAGTAACCCTTCCGTCTTCCACGATCTCGAGAAGGCGGTCTTTTTCCTTATTCATTCGGTTGAGGGAATTAAGTGTTTCCACGGCTATCTGGGCAAGGTCCTTGACCTTGATCTCAGGCACATTTTCCCTGCCTATGGGACACTCCTGAGAGCAAAAATAATTACAAAGCTCCGGGGTCTTGTAACACCGGGCCATTGCGATAACATCCTCCGGCTGCACGGATACCTTTCCGTTTTCGATCTTCTCAAGCTTGGCGCTTGATATGAATTCCATAAGTTCGCTTGCCTTTTCACGGGTTAGACCTTGGCTTTCACGGTACTCCTGGTATACGGACTTGTCTTCCTTGTTCGATCTTCTGCCCATAATGACGCTCCTTTTGGCCATAAAAGCAAAATATGGCCCTGTATTTTGCTCATATGGAGATTTTTCCTTAAGCAGTTAGAGTATATAATATTCTCGTAAGATGAGCAAACGGGAGTTTGTGTCGGATCTTTACGGGCCGATGTTCAGGAAGGAGGATTAAGGATGGAAAAACTCACAAAATGGCTTATAATCACTGTATTGGCATTATATGTCATATCACCTGTCGATCTTGCACCCGGACCGGTTGATGATGCGATAGCGATCCTGATCTATATGATCGCTGCCCGCAGGAAGCGTGCTATAAATGTATTCGATACGGGATGTGATGATGAATAATGTATGAGTTGGGCCGATCATTGGATCAGAAAACGAGATAGTCAAAAAACCGACAGGAGGGAAATGAAATGCTGATTGTAACAACAGAAACGATCAACGGAAAAAACCTGGAAATGCTGGGTACTGTAAAAGGAAGTACCATACAGACCGTCAATGCCTTTAAAGATATAGGCTCCGGGCTCAAAACACTTGTTGGCGGCGAACTCGGAAACTATAACAAGATGATGGAAAAGGCAAGAGAGATCGCCACAGAGAGAATGATCGAAGAAGCCAATAAGCTTGGTGCGGATGCCATTGTCTGCTTAAGATTTGCCACATCTGCCGTCATGCAGAGCGCGGCTGAAGTTATGGCGTACGGAACGGCGGTTAAATATCTGTAAAACATATCTGCTGTTTATGATCTTATGCGGGGTTCCATTACGGGACCCCGTTTTTATTTTCCCCAGAAAAAACCTTTTTCACATATCACCTATTGACGAAGTAGGTAAATAGGGATATAATCCCTACCAATATAACTGTAAATGAATAACGAAGATTTTTGGGGTAAAAGCCAATATGCTTTTTAATACAAGACTGCTTCACGGAAAAAGTACACAGGGTTTTGAGCAGGGACAGACTCTTCCGCCGATCTCTCAGGTCAGCGCATTTAGATATGAGAGTATGGAGGACCTTGAAAAAGTCTTTGCACATAAAAAGATGGGATTTGCATACACAAGGATAGGCAATCCCACCCTCGGAGCATTTGAAAGAAGGATCAGCGAACTTGAAGGTGGAACAGGTGCGATATGCTGCAGCAGCGGAATGTCAGCGATCTCCTCGGCCATACTTGCCATATGCGAAAGCGGTGACGAGATCATAGCCGGAAGCGGCCTGTATGGCGGAACGATCGGTCTTCTGCATGATCTCGAAAAGCTCGGGATCCATACCCTTTATGCTGATGAACTTACCGGAGATTCGGTAAGAAGCCTTGTAAATGAAAGAACCCGGCTGGTATTTGCGGAACTGATATCCAATCCTTCACTCAAGGTTGTTCCGGTTACGGATGTGGCAGCGGCTGCACATGAAGCCGGGATCCCGTTTTTTGTCGATTCCACCACGGCGACACCTTACATTTCCCGACCCCTTACTCTCGGAGCGGACGTTGTTATCCATTCAACATCAAAATACTTAAACGGAGGAGGGAATTCCATCGGAGGGATCATAGTGGATGGCGGAAAGTTCAAATGGGATTTCAATAAGCATACAGCGCTTTGCGAATACAGAAAATACGGTCCCATGGCTTTTTCCGTAAGACTTCGTACGGATATATGGGAAAACCTCGGCGGCTGTATGGCCCCTGCCAATGCCTTCCTGAATTACATCGGAACGGATACGCTGGGACTTCGCATGGAAAGGATATGTGAGAATGCCGATAAGCTTGCACACGCGATCGATAAGCTTCCGGACATAGAAGTTAATTACCTGACCCTCCCGCAGCATCCGTATCACAAATATGTAGACAGTCAGCTTGGAGGTTACGGCGGGGGGATCCTTAGTTTCAGGGTTGGTTCGAAGGAACGTGCTTTTGCCGTTATCAATTCGCTTAAGTATGCATACATTGCAAGCAATATCGGAGATATCAGGACACTCGCGATCCATCCGGCATCAACCCTGTATGTCCAGGCAAGCCGCGAGGAGACGGAAGCGGCAGGAGTATATGACGATACGATAAGAGTCAGTGTCGGTATCGAAGATGCGGAGGATCTTATATATGACTTCACACAGGCAATTCAAAATAACCCCCCCGGCACTTGAGAAGATGAAAGCTCATCTGGCGGGAGCTTATCCCCACGAAGGATGCGGTATTCTCGCGGGATATGACGGGGGTTTAATAGAAGAAATATTCTGCACCGTAAACGGGGCAGCGCAGGAAAGGTCAGGCAGACGTTATGAGATAGATCCTCTCATACTGTATGAACTTGAGAGGAAAGCAGAGGAAAAGGGTTACTGTATCCTGGGATTTTATCATTCGCACCCGGATTGCCGGGCCGTCCTGTCGCCGGAAGACAGTGAGCATATGATACCGCAGATGCTGTACGTCATAGCATCCGTATATAAGGGAAAATGCAGAGAAATAAGAGGATATATAAAGGATCTGTAAGAAAATGAAAGTATATATTTCGGCAACACTAAGAACCTATTTCGGAAAAAACCATGTGCTAGAGGCATCGGCTGACAATGTCAGATCCCTGCTCAGGTATCTTGCCAAAGAGTATCCCGACGCAAAACATATACTGTTTGACAAAGATGAGAACTTAAGAAGCTTTATCCGTATATATGTCGGTAATGACGATCATACCGCAACGGATATGTGGTACAAACCCCTTTCTGAAAATGACGAGATACTGATACTTCCCGCGATCGCAGGAGGGGCATCAAATGACCCGGTCATAGACGATGCAAGGATGAAGGCACAGATACTTGATGATAACGATATCAAACGCTTCGAGAAGCACCTGCTGTTAAAGGAGATAAGCGTTAAGGGCCAGAAGAGGATAAAGGCTGCAAGGATCGTTGTATGCGGAGCGGGTTCTCTGGGATCCGCCGTGATACAGTACCTCGCGGCAGCAGGGGTCGGAACGATCAAGGTCATCGATGACAGGGAGGTCGGGCTTGCAGACGTTTCAAGCCAGGTACTCCACAACAGCCGGGATGTCAACAGACCCAAAGTTGCGTCTGCAAAGGACAAAGTCAGAAACATTAACCGGAACATAGAGTTTGAAGCCGGGAACATAAGCCTTGATGCGGATAATATCGAGGAGGTCATTGATGGATACGATCTTGTCATTGACTGTACCGACAACTACAGATCAAGATATCTGATCAATGATGCATGTGCCCTTCTTGGTATTCCACTGGTGTTTGCATCCGTATATCAGTTTGAAGGAAGGGTGGGCATATTCAATCATAACAGCGGCCCGTGTCTGCGCTGCCTGTATCCCGAACCGCCGGAGCCGGGCCTTGTCCCCACATGTTCGGAAGGAGGGGTGATCAGCCCGCTTGCCGGGATCATCGGGAGCATTCAGGCAAATGAGGCCCTAAAACTCATCATAGGGATAGGAGAACACCTTGACGGAAAACTGCTGACGGTGGACAGTCTTTATCTGACCTCCCGGATCCTGAATGTTAAGAAGAATAATAAATGTCCGCTCTGCGGTATCTCCAGGACTATCCTCTCGGTTGAGGATTTTGATTACGAAGAGTTCTGCGGGCTGAAGCAGGATGATGAAGATATCCCCGTTGAAGGACTTACTCCCGATGAGCTGGCAAAGAGGATAGACAATAACGATCCTATGACGATCATCGACGTCAGAGAACCGCATGAGCGCGCTATCATGAGATTCCCGAATGCGATCGTCATTCCCATAGGTCAGCTGTCAAGAAGGTTGAAGGAGCTCGATCCCGGGATTGATACGGTATTCATCTGTAAGGAGGGAAAGCGGAGCATTCTTGCGATCAACACCCTTCGTGAAGCGGGATATGAAGGAAAAATGTACAACCTTAAAGGCGGTATAGATGCGATGAAAGACATTGTATTCTCACATGAGGGTGCATGGCTGTAAAGGCAGGAATAAAAACAAGCCATAAACAAAGGAGGAGACAGACATGGCAAAAGAAGCAGAAAACAAGAGCGTCGGTATCAATGCGCTCGGAGCAAAAGCGGCTTATAATCTTGCGAATATCACCAAGACCAAGCCTCAGTACGGAGCACTGACACCCAAATGGCTCACGAAGTTTCTTGAATTCAAGGGACTTGAGACAGGTATCTACAGGGTAAACAAAGTAGTTGAAGGAGATACACCCCTTGATGTTCTCTGCAGCCAGACAAAGAAGTCAGACATAATTCCCGACGGTTTTGTTCAGTACGAGACTGAACCCCGGGAATACGTACTCAATTCCATCTCAACCATAATCAATGTTAATACAGCAGTGGAGGATGTTTACAGTGCACCTTACGATCAGGTCCAGGAACAGCTCGGACTGGCCATTGAGTCGCTTCGTGAACGTCAGGAAAGCCAGCTGATCAACAATGATGATTACGGCCTTCTCAAGAATGTTGCAGATTCGCAGAGGATCCAGACCAGAAACGGGGCACCTACACCGGATGACCTTGATGAACTGATCTCAAAAGTATGGAAGGAGCCTTCATTTTTCCTTGCACATCCGAGAGCTATCGCCGCATTCGAGAGAGAGTGCACCAAAAGAGGTGTACCGCCTGTAGTTGTAAACATTGCCGGAGGTAATTTCCTTACATGGAGGGGCATCCCTGTCATTCCTACGGACAAGCTTCTTGTAGACGGCCTCAAGAATCCCAAGTCGGAAAGCGGGAAGACAAATATACTTCTGATCCGTACCGGAGAAGCAAAAAGAGGTGTTATAGGTCTCTTCCAGGCCGGCCTTAAGAATGAACACTCAAGAGGTCTGTCGGTACGTTTCAGAGGGATCGACGACAAAGGTGTTGCATCCTATCTTCTGTCTTTATACTGCTCTGCAGCGATACTTGCCGATGATGCAATTGCTGTGCTTGAAGATGTAGAAGTAGGTGAATATTATGACTACGATTGAAAACCTGTACGGCATTCCTGATGCGGGAGAACTGAGCATTCTTGCCAATGAGCTGTTTCCGGATCTTACGGAGGGTGTTTACGGTGTACCCGAGACGGATATCCCGCTTGCATCCGCACCCGAGGCCGGCCCTTCCTTGGGCATGACTTACGCAGCCGTACCTGAAGCAGAGTTTTTTCCCCATATAACGGATGTGCCTACAATAACGACAGACAGCGGCACAGGTTATGCTCCTGCCGTAATGTCACAGACCGAAGCTAAGGAGTATGACCGCAGGATCGATGTGCCTGCATCACTTGAAGGCGATGACGTCGGATCATCATCAAGTGAGGGTGAAAGATCAACATCGCGAAATGATTCGATAAGGATCGGCAGCAGGACACTGTCTCAGATCAGGGATGATTTTCCCATATTAAAGGAACAGATAAACGGCCATCCGCTTGTCTGGCTTGATAACGGAGCAACAACACAGCGCCCTCAGGCCGTCATCGACAGACTGAAATATTATTACGAGCATGAAAATTCAAACGTTCACAGGGGGGCTCATACTCTTGCCGCAAGGTCTACCGATGCGTATGAAGAAGCAAGAGATACCGTAAGGGATTTCATCGGGGCGCCTTCGTCAGAGGAGATCGTGTTCGTACGCGGAACAACGGAAGGGATCAATCTTGTTGCAAATGCTTATGTAAAACCCCTCCTTGAGCCGGGTGATGAGATAATCGTTTCGATACTCGAACACCACGCCAACATAGTCCCCTGGCAGATAGTTGCCCAGGCAACGGGTGCAGTGATCAAAGTCATACCCTGTGATGAAACGGGGCAGCTGATACTTCATGAATATGAAAAACTGTTCACCCCCCGGACTAAATTCGTATCCGTTACTCATGTATCCAATGTGCTCGGAACGGTAACACCTATCGAGGAGATCATTGCCATCGCACACAGACACGGTGTACGGATCTTAGTGGACGGTGCACAGTCTGTCGCGCATATACCGGTATGCGTATCTGCGCTTGATGCTGATTTTTTTGTATTCTCGGGTCATAAGATCTTCGCTCCGACAGGCATAGGAGCCGTCTACGGGAAGAAGGAACTGCTCGAGGCTGCGCAGCCGTATCACGGTGGCGGAAACATGATAGCCGATGTAACTTTTGAAAGGACCATCTACAATCCCGCACCGAACAAGTTTGAAGCGGGAACCGGAAGTATAGCGGATGCTGTAGGTCTGGGCGAAGCACTCAAATACCTGTCAGCGATCGGAATGCCCTGTGTATACCGGTGGGAACATGAACTCCTTCAGTATGCCATGAAGGAGATGAGTACCGTAAAGGGACTTCACTTTATCGGAACAGCCCTGAACAAGGCTTCGGCTCTTGCATTCACTATGGACGGATATTCGGATGAGGAAGTCGGAAAGAGACTTGATGCTTACGGAATAGCGGTAAGGACAGGTCATCACTGTGCGCAGCCGGTTTTGAGAAGGTTCGGATACGAAAGTTCGGTAAGGCCGACTCTTGCGCTTTATAATTCACCGGACGATATCGATGCGCTGGTGAAAGTATTAAAAACATTTGCATAGTATTTTCCAGGAAAGGACAGATAAAATGAATATCACGGTTTCGGGGGAAAAGAAGGAAGTTGCGGACGGGATCACCGTTTTGTCCCTGATAGAGCAGGAAAATGTGGAAACACCGCAGTATGTAACGGTGTCGGTTAACGAAGAATTCATCGACAGTGATGCGTTCGATACCTATACGCTCAAGGAGGGTGATGAGGTCGAATTCCTGTACTTTATGGGAGGAGGAAGATAATGGCATTTACCAATGAACAGCTTGAGCGTTACAGCCGGCATATCATCCTGAAAGAAATTGGTGTCAAAGGCCAGAAGAAGCTTCTTAACGCAAAAGTTCTCATAATCGGAGCCGGAGGACTCGGCGCTCCGGCAGCCCTGTATCTTGCGGCTGCCGGTGTCGGGACGATCGGAATTGCGGATGCGGATGTTGTCGACCTGTCCAATCTCCAGCGACAGGTCATACATACGACAAATGACATAGGAAAGAAAAAAGTTGAATCCGCAGCGGAAACCATGCGGGCGATCAATCCGGATGTGACGGTCAACACTTATTATGAGTTTGTATCAAGTGCGAACATCATGGATCTGATCAAAGACTATGATTTTATCCTTGACGGAACTGACAACTTCCCGGCCAAGTTTCTGATCAACGATGCCTGCGTGATGGCTAAAAAGCCACTCTCCCATGCGGGTATCATAAGATTTAAGGGCCAGCTGACGACCATAATCCCCGGCGAAGGACCGTGTTACAGGTGTATATTCAAGGATCCCCCGCCAAAGGATGCGGTGCCGACGTGTAAACAGGCGGGTGTTATAGGTGCAATGGGCGGTATCATCGGATCCCTTCAGGCTATGGAAGCCATTAAGTACATAACAGGCGTTGGCGACCTTCTTGTAGGCTATCTTCTTATATATGATGCGATCAGGATGGAGTTTCACAAGATCAAGCTGCCTCCGCGCGGCAAAGGATGCGCGGTATGCTCCGACAATCCGACGATCACCGAACTGATAGATTATGAACAGAAGGAATGTGACTTGTGATCATACTATGAAGATAACGATTTCCAAGGAAGATTTTAACAGAATATATGAACATGCCCTTTCGGTACGTCCGGAAGAAGCGTGCGGGCTCATTGCCGGAGAGGACGGGGAGCATGATATCCGTGTGATACGGAAGATATATATACTTACGAACACGGATCATACGAATGATCATTTTACGATCGACCCGAAGGAGCAGCTCGCGGCAATAAAGGATATGCGTTTGAACGGTCTGAAGCCTCTCGGTAACTGGCATTCCCACCCGGAATCTCCTTCGCGTCCTTCCGAGGAAGACAAAAAGCTTGCAAATGACAGCAAGGCAACTTATCTCATCCTGTCTCTGATGGAAGAAGGCAACCCTGTGCTGAACGCATTTCATATAGAATCGCATAACGGGGAAAAGACTGTAAGAAAAGAGGAACTGCTGATCATATAGCCCCGTGTCTCACAGAAGGTGATCTCTGATACGCTGGTGGTAAAAAGGAGAATAACAAATGACGGATATTGATATTAAAGTTGATGAAACGGTTGATATAACAGACGTTAACTGCCCGGTGACGTTTGTTAAGACAAAGGTTGCCCTTGAGGAACTTGATGAGGGACAGATACTTCAGGTTCATCTTAACTCCGGTGAGCCGGTACAGAATGTTCCGAGAAGCGTGAAGGAAGAAGGGCACGAGGTCCTGCGCCTTGACGATAATGGCGACGGTACGTTTGAGCTGTATATAAAAAAGGTTGGAGAATGAGAAAACGGAGAAAATGATCATGGCCCAGGATATGGAAAAAAAGATAGAGAATCTGATAAACCTGTATATTGATGATTATCAGGGGAAAAAAGTCATCGATAAGATCAAGATCTTTGACCATCCCGATCGGGCCAAAGTGATCGATATACTGGAAAAACTTCAAAAGATCATATATCCCGGCTACCACAGGAACAGCGCCTTCAAGACATATACCGTCAGAAACAGCATTTCAGTGCTTCTCGAAGACGTGATATACAACCTTAAGGCCCAGTTAAGCATTGTGTTAAAATATTCACCGCAATATGAGCATGCCGGTCCGGAGGAGATAACACTGGCTGCGGACAGTATCACGTTCAGCTTCCTGGAAAAGATACCCAGGATCAGGGAATATATCGAAACAGATGTACAGGCAGCTTTTGACGGTGATCCGGCAGCATATAATACGGATGAGATCATATGTACCTACCCGGGTCTGTATGCAACGATGACAAACCGTATCGCGCATGAGCTGTATCTGCTTGACGTTCCCATGATCCCCCGTATTATGACCGAGCACGCCCATAGTATAACCGGGATAGATATCCACCCGGGAACAACGAT
>JAILLI010000012.1 GCA_024693225.1 Lachnospiraceae bacterium | reverse complement strand
GGGACTACCAGTGTCGTAAGCTCGACATGGACTCCGTGCCGGACGGCACTTTCTATGTTGGCCTTGATCAGTTTCAGATCCCCGCCAATCTTTTTATATTTTTCTTCATCCCCTGTCTTAAGGTCTATGTTGAAGGCGTCCATGTATTGGCACAGCACGTCAAACCGCCCTCTTTCAAGCATCCCGTTTGTCACGGATACGTTCAGAAGGCCCCTCTTATGTGCCAACTGCGCGCAGTTGAGCACGAATTCATATCCCACCGAGGGTTCGTTATAGGTATAGGCTATACCGATATTTCCACGCTTTTTCGTATCGATGGCGATATCTATGAGTTCTACGCAGCTTAGCTTGTCACAGGGAACATAGCCTCTTGAGATACTGTCGTTCTGGCACCACATGCAGCGCATGTTGCATCCGTAAGATCCGGCAGAGAGTATCTTGGATCCCGGATGAAAAAGGGCCAGAGGCTTCTTTTCTATGGGATCGAGTGCAAGACTTGTAACCGCCCCGTAGTTGGAGCATACAACCCTGCCGTCCACCAGGGTCCTGGCGTGACACAGGCCCGTAGAACCTTCCGAAAGATTGCAGTTATGGGAGCATACCTGACATATCATACATGCCGCTCCACGGAAAATCTTTCTATAGTATAGTCCTCCCAGGGTGCTATCCCACCCTTGCGGCAGCTTATGGACAGCTGTTCCTCCACGGTGTCGACCCCCTCAAGGTCCGGCAGCAGAAGGCCGCGCCTGTTCCCGCAGGTAACGATCACCCCGTATTTTTTGACATCGAGCATATCTTCAGTTGCACTCTGTGGTCTTCCCATAAGGTCCACAGTATACTCAAGTTCATCTAGTTCATCGGAACTTACCGGGCTGAATCTGGGATCCTCTGTCCCGGCACTAATGGCAAGAGCCGCCGTCTCCTCCAGTGTATTATCCCTGGTCGGCAGTATGGTGCCAATACAGCCCCGAAGCTCTCCCCACTTCTTGATGCATACAAATACACCTGCCCGGTTTTTTCTGATACTGTCGGGGTACTCAGCCGTCTCTTCCCTGGTAAGGGGCTGCCCGCTGGTGACATATTTTTCAAGCGACTGTTTGGCAAGCTTCACGTACCAGTCCTGACATTCGAAGATGCATATGCCGTATCCGACCCCGAAGGTTCCTTCGTAGGATAAAAAATCAGGCGTTACTTTATATCCGGAGAGGGCTCCTGCAAGCATTACAAAGCCCTGATAGCCACAGTTGGCCGAAAGCTCGTTGACTTTCTTGTCTATCTTTGCGAAATCGGCCAGCTTCCCGCTTTTCATAACATCTGTTACCGCCTTGTCAAACATGGGGCCTTCCTTGATATATCCGTAGGGTCCTTCCTTTTTGAGCTTGTGGGAAAGATCGCCGGATGCTATGATGACGGCACGCCTTCCCATGTGTGCAGTCGCTCTTTCTATCAGGCTGCCCATTTTGAAAAGAGTCTCATCCGAAAGCATGGACGGGGCTATCCTTACTATCCTGAAGGGTCCCTTTTTTATGGAAGACCCGTATTTCCTGTTTATGAAATAGAGAGGGACAAAACATCCGTGGTCTAACACGGAAGCTTCATGGTCCGAGTAGAGGACGGGTATCCCGCCTTCCTTACACAGTCTTGCTATCTCATCGGATAATTCCGTGTCATATTCATAAGAAACTGCCGGTTCGGGAGCACCGAAGCGTGCCAGATTTCCTACGCACACGTGTCCTTTTGATATATAAAATGCATCAGCAAGAAGTGGCGCGTGGGGTGATATTATGATTATGGTCTCGGGATCGTATCTGTATATATCCTCGGATACAATATCAAACGACTCTTCGGTCGCAGCGATCTTTTCTATCTCTTCTCCCCCGACTTCCCAAACGGCAATGGGGGGATGCGGCAGTATATACGCTCTCAATTTCCTTCTCCTTTTTTACGATGGTAGGTGGGGATGCCTTACTTTCCATTATAGGACAGCTTACTTCCCGTTATGACCGGGCAGTCCGGTCTTCTTCCTTTATCATATGGCAGCCGGATTTTCTTCCTTTATCATATGGAAGTCAGGTCTTCGTATATAAGAGAAAGAGAAGACGCTATGCGCGCCTTCTCTTTCCGTAAGTATCACACTCCCGAAGGAGCCTGTCATATGTTCTGTTGAGCGCCTTGACCATTTCCGTGTCACCGCCCAGACAGTCGGGATGGAACATCTTCATCAGATCCTTGTACCGCTTCTTGAGCAGCAGTATGTTGTCGGCTCCGGCAAAGAGTATGTCATTTGCCTCTGCTATCTGGCCTGACCGGACGCTTTCATTCTCGGCAAGACGTTTCTCCTGCTCGCGTATCATCTCTTCCCTGGCAACAAGTGCCTGCCTGTCCCTGTCAAGCTCTTCAAAGCCTCTCTTTATTATATCGTGCTTCTTCTCTATGAGCTCTTCTTCATTACGCAGCTGCCGCGTCCTGAGGGCCAGATGCTCCTCATACCTCCGGTTCTCTTCCCGGGCGTTCTCCCGCTCGTTAAGAAAATCCCGTCTCTGCATCTCAAGATCAAATCTCTCGTCGCGAAGACGTACGCTTTCCTTGAACAGCCACAGTTTGATATCTCGAAGCTGAATATCGTCAGACGCTTCAAGCTTTGCGAACATTTCCTCCAGATCCATTATATTTCCCTCATTGATATCATGGCGGCACGCAGTATTCCCCTTCTGCGACCATCAATTAAGACCCCTTAACATCCCGCCTCTCAAACTACAGGATGTACAACCACATTTAATAAGATACCATATATTGTTACAAAAGAACATACCCAATTGTATTTTTTTATTGCAAACGATTCCAATTCCCGTTTACTAGATCATTTGCCGCCCCCCGACTCAAGCCATCCGGCTGCGGCCGCAGCACCGGCATCAGGCATGCGATATCTCGGGGAACATAAACCTTTCGTTCTTTGCTTCGTCAAAGACCGGACCCCTGACCATCATGACCTGGTCCTCATCCTCGATCCTTACCCGGTCAAAGCCCGTATTGTTTTCGGGCGTAAAGGCAAGGACAACCTTCCGGATCCCGCTCCCGAACGACGATATCACATCCCCCAGGCCTATCTTACCCTCCGAAAAGACTGCATATATTGTCAGCACTTCCTTATTGGCCGAGGCTATGACATATGCTTCCGATGAGGGGACAAAGAAAACATTGTCCGACATAGGTCCTGCAAGACAGAACATAAAGAGACCCGGATTGTTCATCATGATCCTGTCCCCGTATTGATAGCGCCTTGTTATTATGTCAACCATTCTGTCCCAGTCATCCTGTGTTCTCATCGGCACATTCTCAATATCGGCCGGTGTCGTTATGTTAACTTCCTTGGCGCAGCGCCACTCATATCTCCGGCTGAAGCCGAACTTCTCATAAAAGGGGATCTTATCGGTCATGCAATAGAGATATATCCCCTCAAAAGACGATCCGCATTCCCTTTCTATCTTCTCCATCAGGGCTCTTATGTATCCTCTTCCCCTGTATGCCTCGTCGCACATAATGGTCCCAAGCTGGGCCAGGTGCCGTATCCTCGTCTTCCACCTGAAGTTACATATATTTACGGATACGTTGGCCACTACCCTGCCATCCTCAACGACCGAGTAGGGTATATAATCATCCTGCCAGAAGCCGTTTGCATACCAGGTCCTAAGGTCAAGGCCAAAAACGTCCTCTGCCAGATCGAAGAAACTGTTGCGAAGCCCTTCATTATTCTTAATATCCGTCCTGATCTCCATAATATATCCTCTCCACCTCTAATTATAGGATCATCGGCCTGTAATGACAAGACATAGGGTACGGGTTATTTGACCGGGATCATGACTGCAGCCTTCTTTGTATGGATTTTGTACCTCCTGCTGCAGCCAGTCTGATCTTCTTTGTTCAGTTCACAGAAGCGTTCTTACAAAGGTTTTTCCCTTCTTCAGTGTAAAGATAAGCTCACCCTTGTCGGAGGTTACAAATATATGGCTTCCTATTTCATTAAGTCGCTCTATGGTTTCAGTATGGGGATGGCCGTATGAATTCTCTACCCCTGCGGAAACAGCCGAGATCTCAGGCAGTGCCCGCTCCAGGAAGGCCTCTGACGAGGAAAAACGGCTTCCGTGATGGGCTACCTTAAGATAATCGCTGTTATTTATCCTCCTCAGTATCCCATTTTCCGTATTTTCACTGATATCTCCGGTAAACAGGGCCTTAAAGTCTCTCCCCTTACCGTCATCATATACCGCTTCAAGGACCAGTGAGCAGTCGTTCTCATCCGTTGAGGGGATAGAGGATCCCGTCATGGCAATACCCCCATTCCCCGGGCTTAAACACCTGATCTTAAGTCTCCCCGATACGATCACATCCCCTGCCGAAATACCCCTGACCCTTATACCCCTGTCTTTTGCCCCGGCAAGGATCCTGTCAAGATTATCATCCCCGTCGGATGGTTGAGCGCTTCTGGCTCTTTCGAGGACTACATCGGATATGATGATCTCCCTTATCCTTACCGGGGATCTGCCATCTTCAATAAGTTCTATAACGCCGTTCACGTGGTCACTGTCCATATGGGTCAGGAAACACTGATCGATCCGGGTGATCCTGTTGGCTTTTAGTACAGGCAGTATCCTGTATTTTGCGACCTGCTTTATATCAGAGCTTCCACCGTCGATCATTATTACCGGGATCCGCCTTCCCCACATCAGGGCACAGTCTCCCTGTCCCACATCCACGTTCCTGATCTCAAGATCCTGCCCGGGTCTCATCAGGATTACCATAACGCCTGTACAGATTAAACCGGCCGTTATTATAACACTGCGCATATTTCTTTGTCTGATCTTCCCGGTTTGAGACTCTTTTTCGATTGTATATGTTATTTTATTTCCGGAAATTTTCAGATCACTTTTGTTATTTTTGAAAACATGCCGACCGGTTGGGTCAATAATTTTCTTGCGGCCGTTATTTTTGCCGTTATTATTTCGTCTGTTATTATGCGTAAAAACGGCAATTGTTATGACCATTGCATACGTTATTATTTGCCATTTTCCCGGTTTGCCAGTAACAAGTGTATTTCCCGGAATTTTTTCCGACGCTTGTCCCAAAGTCTTGTATAAGAGGAGGATAAAATGCGGAATTTTTAATATAACGCATGGTTTTATTCCGATAACTCCAGTTATTATACCCGCAAATCCGGTCAGAAGGACCAGGCTCATAAGGGGGATGACCAGAAGATTGATGAAAACAGAATACAGAGATATCTGCATGAAGCTCTCTCCCATGACAGGGAGTGTGGCAAGTGTCACCGACAGACTGATACAGACTGACTGATATATCCTTACCCATATATTCTTCCCCATCCTTACCCCCAGCATCCGGGGCATGTCTTCAAGAAGGGGATATATGAACACGATACCGGTCACTGCACCGAAGGACAGAAGGAAGCCCGTGTCGAATATATACCTGCTGTCAAGAACCAGTATCACTATGGCTGAGAGGGCGCAGGCAGAGAGTATGTCATATGTCCTTCCTGCCATATCCGCCGCCACGAATAGACCAAACATGATCATGGCCCTTTGGGTAGATGTGGACATACCCGTCATAAAGGCGTATGCCACGATGAGGGCAAAGGCGGCTACAGAGGATATGAAAGGCGGCAGATGCATCCTTTTCAGTGCCGCAAGCAGTGCCAGACCCACGGATGCTATATGAAGGCCTGAAAGGGCCAGAACATGGCTAATTCCGGCATTCTGATAGAGTTCCTTTATCTCACTCTCAAGATCCGTCTTATCTCCAAGGGTCATGGCCGCCATAAGATGTGCATCTTCTTCACTCATATTCTCGGAAAAGACAGCCGATGCCCTATCCCTTGCACGGCGCAAAAGCTCAGGGATCACCGCATATTTTTTAGAAACGCTTGTTATTTTGGCTCGGATGAGCTGCCCCTCGTAGCCCCTTATCCTGTAATATGTCCTTGTATCAAACATACCCTCACACCTGGGCTTCTCAAAGGGCGCAAAGAGCCCTGATGCCTTAAGGGCTGCCCCCATCCTGACATGGCTTACGGCTTCATCCGTATCCGGTACTTTTACCACTATTCCTTCTGATCTCTCGGGAAAATCCTTCTTACCTTCTGTGCTTCCGGCAAAATCCGTCTTACCTTCTGTGC
Organism: Lachnospiraceae bacterium; assembly: GCA_024693225.1. GTDB lineage: Bacteria > Bacillota > Clostridia > Lachnospirales > Lachnospiraceae > UBA2868. Next base: position 11,634 of record JAILLI010000012.1, on the reverse strand, counting down.
TCCAGTCGTGAAAACTTACATCCTTAAGATATATAAGACATGATCCGTTCCTGATCCGGTGGTCCCTTACCACGCCAGATACCGATACCCTTCTTTGGGCAAGTTCGTCGACGGGCCAGGGGATCCCACGATCAAAACCGTGCATATAGATGTATATACCGGCAAGTAAGATAAGACAGATAAGACAGATAGGGCGTCTTATCCTCATAAATTCGTCCTTTCAGATTGCGTCAAAGATCGTATGTTTCTGTCAAATGGAAAGATTTCGCTCGAACAAGGTGGAAAGGTTGAACTCGCCAAGGTTCACATCCATATCACCGTCGATGAGTATCTGGACCTTGTTGATATTGTCGAGCGCTGTCAGAGAATTAACGATAGAATATATCATAACTTCATCAGTGACATTGGTTATCTTGTTTAAAAATGTACTGTCCAGGTTTACATAACAAACCCCATCCTGGGTCATCACGGAATTTACCTGGGTAGCCGGGTTGACCGTGGCATATGCATCTGTACTCTTTGGCCCTGATATGACATTGTCCACCACCAGGCGGTCAAGGGGGATATTGCTGTTATAAGTCACAGTCTCGGCCTTTTCGACAAGGCTTTTTCCTTCCTCGTCGGCAAAAAAGAGATGAAGCTCGGCACGTTCGTAGGCATTTATCATAGAGCCGTCGTTTTCTATAAACGATTCGGGTGTCAGAAGTCCAAGAGGTATCCCCTTGGAATCGCACACAGGTACCCCCTCCACGGAAAAGCTCACCGCATACACCTGATCCAGCTGGCACAGGGTCCGGACTATGGCAGCCTCACACAATATCTTCCTCATCATGGGCACTTCATTATATGCACTGTTAAAGTTCACACCTACTGTCTGAGGGCCGATATAATATGTAACGCTTGTTATTTCATTTGGGATGGCCGAATTCCTGCGTTCTCCCGAAGGTCCGTCTATTATACGCTGCAGCAGCTCTCCAACGCATGCTCCCACATCATTTATGTCTGATGCGAGCCTGTGATCGTCCGCAATGATATGCGACATGTCAGAAGAAAGGTCATATACATACAATAGCCCTTCCCGGTCATTTTGCGAAGGAGATGAGCATGCACCAAGGAGTGCACATATAACGGCAATGATCACTGTATTTCTTTTTAAAGATCCCTTTTTTGATATGGTCACTTTGATCCCTTCCCGGTACTGTATCCTCTGCCTTTCTTATTCGGCTGCCGAAAGTTCGCCCTTATCCGGGTTCTCCTCTATATAGTTAAGGGGTATCTTTATATCAAACCTGGACCCCTCTCCCACAAGGCTGGTTACTTTGATGGCTCCCTTGTGCATGAGGATGGCCGCCCTGGCTATGGCAAGCCCCAGCCCCGTTCCCCCGATCTCGCGGGAGTGTGATTTATCCACCCTGTAGAACCTCTCGAAGATATGCGGTATATCCTCCTCAGGTATCCCTATGCCCGTATCCTTAACGGATACCGTGAACATCATGGGTTCACTGTCAAGAGTGACCGTCACCCTTCCGCCGCTGTGATTATACTTTATGGCGTTCTCTATGATATTTGTGAAGGCACTGGTCAGCTTGTTTTCATCTATCTCGGCCATAACGGGCCTTATGGTCTCAAATACCAGTTCCACCTGCTCTCTTTGCGCTATGGGAGTAAGCCTTTTTATTATGCCTTCGATCATAAGATCCACATCACACTTCTCTATGACCAGGTTGGTCCCTTCCCTGTCCATCCGAACCAGCATGAGCAGGTCGTTTATTATCTTATCCTCCCGGTCCACCTCGGCAACTATGTCGTTCATGAAATCCCTGTATATCTCCTCAGGGACATTCTCCTGGGATGTAAGGCTCTCTGCCAGTATCTTCATTGATGTTATGGGGGTCTTGAGCTCATGCGAGACATTGGCCACGAACTCGCCCCTGGAGCTGTCTAAAGTCTTCATCCTGTTTACCAGGTGGTTGAAAGCGTCTTTGATCTGGGTGGTCTCCCTGTATGATATCCCTTTTATCTCTTCTTCCCCGTATCCTTCCCTCAGGTTTTCTATGGCAGCTGACAGGATGGAGAGCTGTCCCGTTACCCTTGTTGCAAAAAATACGGCAACACCGAGTACTACAGATGCAAGGGCGGATATTACGATCACCATGAGCTTCCCCGAATTGGCAAAAAGGCTGTCTGTCTCTTCGGTACTGACGCTGGTTAACATAACTCCGACAACTTCCTTCATATCCGGGTCTGAAATGGGTGTGATTATCTCGATATAGTGGTCTTCGCCGTCATAAGTCGAGGCACCTTCTCCCGAAAGGCCCCTTACGACCTCTTCGGAGATCATATACTTTCCTTCGCTGAGGGAATAGGTATCTTTAACGATCTTAAGGTCGGAGTTGATGATCATCACGCGCCCGTTATAGAGATTGGACAACTGTATCAATTCCGGATCCACGGCAGCATTATCCGCCATATCGGGATAACCCTGCATATAGAGATGGTTTGAGATGATAAGGCACTGGTCCCTGACCTGCCTGATCCTCGATTCTACGGCCTGTTTCTCGGAATATGCGAGCAGGACGTTGCTCACGATAAGACCCGGGATCAGTCCGACTATACATATGACAAGAAACAGATCAACCCTGAGGCTTCTGCCGGTCTTTGATCTGAACCGTTTTATGAGTTCTTCCAACTGTCACTCCCTGTAATAGTAGCCTGCTCCCCATTTTGTATGAACATAGACCGGGGCCCCGGGATTGGGCTCGATCTTTTCCCGAAGTCTCCTTACGTGAACATCTACCGTTCTCTCATCACCGGGATACCCCTCCCCCCAGACTATCTGAAGGAGCTTTTCCCGCGAAAAGATGACGCCGGGATTTTGGCACAGGAGGGTCAGTATCTCAAACTCCTTTGACGTAAGGTTAAACTCCCTGCCCGCAATAAGACAACGTCTGTTATCTATGTCCAGATCTATACTTCCGACCTTTAGTATCTTCTGCTTCTGACCGCCTTTGCCGCTTTGACTTCTTACGGCCACCCGCCTCATAACGGCATTTATCCTTGCCTTGAGTTCGAGCATGTTAAAGGGCTTTGTGACATAATCATCCGCCCCGCAGTCAAGACCGCTTATCTTGTCATCATCTTCGCTCTTGGCTGTCAGCATGATAATGGGGACAGAAGAGAACTGCCTGACCTGCCTTGTGACCTCATATCCGTCAAGCTTTGGGAGCATAAGGTCCAGGAGAACTATGTCATAATCGTTCTCCCGGATCCGCTCTAAGGCTTCCTCTCCGTCGAAAGCCGTATCTACCTCGTTTCCGTCCTGCTCGAGCGAAAAAGCAAGTCCTTTTACTATAACCTTCTCGTCATCCACCACGAGTATCTTCATTTCCCATCTCCCCGGTAACAAAACCCTTTGGATGCAGCCGGGCTTATTTGGACCTTTTGCAGGATCCCTTTTCTATCTTACACAGATCCTGTCCTTTATCTTGCCGAAAAGCCCTTCCTTTATGCCGCCGATCTTCATTATGTCTTCTATGCGGGAAAACCCTCCGTTCTGCTCCCTGTAGGCTATGATCTTGTCAGCCTTTGACCGGCCTATGCCCGGAAGCGTCATAAGGGTTGAAGCATCCGCTGTATTTATGTTAACCATTCCGTTCATGGCCCCGGATGTATCCGGATCATTTTCTCCGCTTCCTCCGGATCCCCCCGGTATGATCCCGGGCGAATTAGAACTTATGTTAACCACCGCAGTTGCAGTCCCCTCGTCTGCCGCAAAAGCTTCCTCTACCTCTTTCTTTGTAGGTACATAGACCTTCTGTCCGTCCGTAAGCGGCGCGGCAAGGTTCAGATACTCATATCCCGCATCATCCGCAAATCCTCCGGCAGCCTCTACGGCCTCAATCACTCGTTCGTCTTTTGCAAGAGTATATACTCCGGCATCCTTTACGGCTCCGCATACGTATACACGTATATTCTCTTCAATAGTTACGGTCTTTTCGATGCCTGTAAGGAGGGCCTCGCTTCCGGCATCTTCCGCCCGGGCCGTAGACGACTTCTCGAATACTATCTCTTCACCGGGTCCGCCGGGATCATCGCATCCGCAAAAAGCCGTAGCGACCAGAAGGGTCGCCACGGCAAGGCTGTATTTGATTGTATATTTATTCATGGGTTCACTCTTTCCGAGTTCCCCGATACCACCTTATAATGACCGTCTTATGTCCTTTGGCATTACCATCCGAAGAAGAACTGGCGGAGCTCATCAGGCAGGGAATTAAAATCCCCTTCTCCGTTACCGGGAGCCATCTCACCTTCCTCGCTGCCTTTGCTGTCCTTGTCTTCTTTTTCATTATCCTGACTGTCCTTGACGGACTTCTTGTCAATGCCTACATCCTTTGCGGTCGCAAGCTTAACCTTTACGGTCTTGTCAACATACTCGCCGTCTTCCTGTCTGCAGTATGTAAGCTCTATCTCTTCACCGGCTTCATAGCAGTCCAGATTGCTGCGAAGATCTGCTATTGATGAAACCGATATACCTTCAAATTTCTTGATTATATCTCCCTTATGCAGTCCTGCTTTTGCCGCAGGTCCGTCCTCAACGACCTCCTGCAGATATATGCCCTCGGGTATACCGTACATCTTTGACGTCTGTGTATCAACGGAAACACCTGTGATACCGAGATATCCGGCTTTCTCCTCATCTACCTTGTCCCTCTTCTCGCGGTTCATAAGGGTCTCTATCGTAGGGTTGGCGTAATTGATGGGAATGGCATATCCGATACCCTCTACATATGTTGATGCGATCTTGGCTGAATTGATCCCTATGACCTCACCCTTCATGTTGATGAGGGCACCGCCCGAATTACCCGGGTTTATAGCTGCATCTGTCTGTATATAATGGGTTTCCATATCATCATCGGGAACGTCACGGTCAAGAGCCGATACGATACCGGTTGTTACGGACTGGCCGTATCCTACCGCATTACCTATGGCAACAACCTGTTCTCCCACACGCAGTGCATCAGAATCACCTATAACGGCAACCTTGATGGCATCGATCGTTTCCTTCTTCAGATCCGACATGCTAACGCCTATGACTGCAAGATCGAGTGCCGTATCCTCACCCTTGACATCGGCATCGTAGATCTCCGAATCCGCAAAGCCCACTGTAATGGAGTCAGCGCCGTTAACAACATGGCTGTTCGTGACTATGAGGAGCTCTTCGTCAGTCTGTCCGATGATTATGCCGCTTCCTCTTGAAACGTTCTCAAACTCTCTGACACCGTTTCCCCACATATCACGGAAAGTCTGAACGGTGGTGTTGGTAATGGAGACAACGCAGGGAAGATTGTTCTCTGCAAGATCCGCAACACTCATACCCTGTTCACTGCTTGACCTTTCAACTGTGCCGTTATCTACGGCTTTGGTAAGTTTTGCTCCTGTTTTTGTTTCTGTTTTGTCTTCCTGGGTACTCTTGATCCTTTCGGATACCTCTGCTTCCGATCCGGTAATGCCGGCCTCTTCATTTGCCAGGGCAGCTTCATTCTCATCCGTTTCAAATACGGAAACGGAACCCACCTTTTCCGGTAAGACCAGCTTCATCACGGTCGTTACTCCTGCAAAACCGACTGCCGCAAGGACTCCGAATGCCAGACCTATGAGAGCACCTATTCCTATTTTTTTCATATTGTTTTTCATGACTTGCGCCTTCCTTTCATCAGATTTATGAAAGTAGTATCGTACACAATTTTTATGAATATGTGATGGAAATATGTTTTTTTTGTGAACTATTTCACGAAGCCTCCGGCTCCGGCCGAGAAGGACTCCTGGGTCGGCAGGTTAGCCTTGATCTGCTCTATCTGCGCTCCTATGGTATCTGACAGCTCCATTAGTATCTGGTCCGGGTCCTCCCCCTTCCATACCTTGGTAAAGGCTATCTCGAGCTGTACCCAGAAATTGCTGGTCTCCACCATCTTGGGCAGGGGCATGGATTTCTCATACTCATCCATTATCTTGCCCATCTCCTGGTCCTCGAACTCAACAGTCTTGCAGCAGGAGACCTTGCCCGCTTTAAGATAGAGGTCCGAAGCCTTCTTATATACAAGATATGTAGCAAGGGCATTGGCATCGGCCTGCTTTTCGGAATATCCGTTTATAACGACCGCATCGGTCACTGACAGGCCCCTTGCCTTCAGAAGACTTGTGATATCCGGTAGTGTGCTGATACCGTACTCAAACTCGAACTCGCCGTTTTTGGCTGCTTCATGTATACGTGCCACGGAATCGGTCGTGGCGACCGTGAAGACCATCTTGCCGTCTATGAAATCCTGGAGGATCTTATCGTAGTTATCTACCTTGGTATCTATGGAGAAAAACTGGTTCATGGCCTGGTATGCCTTGAGGCATTCCACAGCCTGGCCGTTGTATATATTGAAAACGGACGCATTGTCACCGTGCTCACCGCCTACGTCCATATAGTTTCCGACAAAGAAATAATTATAGAATATATCCGACACATCCCATTTGAAAACGGATTCGACCGCTTCGGGAGCATCATAGTTATTGGCAAAGGTCTTGACATCCTCCATGGTCTCGGGGATCATGGTCGCAAGCTTTTCAAGGACTTCAGGATCTGCCGCAGCATCCTCTTCTCCCATGGGGTTCTCATCTTCGGCGCTCATCCCGCCGTCTTCTTCACCCTCTTCGCCCTGTTCCTCCTCCTTGTCCTTATCTGCATCTTCATCCTTTGCTTCCTCTTTATCCTCCTCAGGCACCCCGTTCTCAAGAAGGTCCTGTGTTGCAGCCTCGCCCTCCGCCTGATCGGCATCCGCTTCGATCTTGTTCTGGGCTATCGATGCCATATAGGTCTTGTTGTAGAGGAAAAAGTTGGTCTCATAATAGAGGGGATAACCCACATAGTGATCATAGCAGGTCACCGCATTGAGGGCAGTCTGCGGATATATGGAAGGAAGTATCACGTTGTCGGGATCGGTTATGATGGCCGCAAGTCCCGACAGATATGCCCTCTGAAGATCATCATGACTGGTGATGTAAAGGTCCGGCATGGCCTCTTCGCGCTCGCCCGGCTCTTTTACCGAAACCTCATTTATGGCTTCAAGGAACTGTACCCCGTCCCTGCGGGATATATTGACCTTTACACCGGTATCCTGCTCATAGGAAAGCGCTACCGAAGAAAGATAATCCGTCAGGGCTTCATCTGTGTACCACAAAGTAAGGCTGTTGTCTTCCTCAGCCTCTGTTGCCACTTCCGAAGAAGCCCCTGCCTCTTCGGAATTTGTCTGTGTAATGCTCTGCCTGTCTGCCGTGTAATCGGGATCCTCGGTCGTATTGGCCACATACCAGATGCCAAGTCCCGCAGCAATGACAAGCAGGGCGCATATAAACCTTTTAAGCATTTCTACTCCGAAAGTGCCATGACAAGCTTATCTATCATCTCATCAACATGGTCTTTTGTGATTATGAGCGGAGGCAGAAAACGTATCACGTCAGCTCCTGCCGTAATGAGTACAAGTCCGTGGGAGAGGGCCTTTTTAACCACATCTGCCGGAGACTTCTTTGAAGTATCGAACACTATGGCCCGCATCAGTCCCAGACCCCTTTCGGCCAAAAGGAAATCAAAACGGTCTACCGTCTCCTTCAGTCTCTTCTCCAGGTAGGGGGCTACAGCCTGTACATTTTCAATGACCTTATCTTCTTTAAATATCTCAAGGACCGTCGCAACGGCCTTGCAGGCAAGGGGGTTACCCCCGTATGTTGTCCCGTGATCTCCCGGTACCAGCGATGATGCGGCAACCTTGTCGCTTACAAGAAAAGCCCCGACCGGCACACCGCAGCCAACGGCCTTTGCACATGTCAGTATATCCGGCACTATCCCGTACTGCATGAATGCGAACATGGTCCCGGTCCGCCCCATACCGCACTGAATCTCATCAAGTATCAGGAGGATATCCCTTTCGTCACACAGTTTCCTGATCTTTGTCAGGAAGTCCTTATCCGCAGGGTATATGCCGCCTTCTCCCTGGACAGTCTCCAGTATTATGGCGCATGTCCTGTCATTTACCTGTGCCATGACGCTGTCAAAGTCGTTAAAATCGGCAAACCTGACATTTCCTATCATGGGCTCAAAAGCTTCGCGGTAATGGGCATTTCCGGTCACCGACAGGGCTCCGAAGGTCCGTCCGTGAAAGGAATGCTTCATGGCTATGATCTCATGATCGGTCCTGTTATCCTTCAGATAGGCATATTTTCTGGCCGCCTTTATGGCTCCCTCGACAGCTTCGGCCCCGCTGTTGGTAAAAAACACCCTGGGCATGCCGGCTGCTTCCGTCAGTGCCTTTGCCGCATCTGCCAGAGGGCGTGAGTAATAGTAGTTCGATATATGTGTTATCTTTTCTATCTGGCTCTTTAAGGCCTCTTCATACCGCCTGTTCTTATAACCGAGGGCATATACGGCTATGCCCGCGCAGAAATCAAGATATTCCTTCCCGTCCTCATCATAGAGCCGCACACCCTCTCCGTGATCGAAGACCACGGGATAGCGGTTGTATGTATGGAGCAGATTCTCTTCCGTTTCCTTTATTATCTCATTCATGCTCATGATCATTCTCCGTCCTTAAAAAACATGGTTCCTATACCTGTATCGGTGAAGACCTCCAGAAGAAGGCTGTGGGGTTTGCGTCCGTCAAGGATATGGACCCGGCTGACACCGTTCTTTATGGCATCGGTGCAGTTGTGGAGCTTGGGCAGCATACCTCCGCCTATATAGCCTGCATCGATCAGTTCATCCGCCTCCGATACCGTAAGCCTTGATATGAAGGTCGAGGGATCATCGGGATCCTTGTAAACACCCTCTATATCGGTAAGAAAGGCCAGCTTGTTGGCTCCCATGGCCTTGGCTATGGCACAGGCGGCATCATCCGCATTGATGTTATAGGTATTGTAATCCTTATCAAGACCCACAGGGGCTACTATGGGGAGAAAATCCTTTTCAAGAAGGTCTTCGAGCAGCTTGGTATCCACCTTTGTGACTTCTCCCACAAAGCCTATATCCTTGCCGTCGCTATATTTCTTCTCGACTGTAAGAAGACCTCCGTCCTTTCCGGATATCCCGACAGCCTTTACACCCAGCTCCGTGACCATTGACACAAGGGACTTGTTCACCTTTGAAAGGACCATCTCGGCTATCTCCATGGTCTCGGCATCGGTCACCCTGAGCCCGTTTACGAACTCACTCTTTTTCCCGACTTTGCTTATCCAGGCGGAGATCTCCTTGCCGCCTCCGTGTACGACTATGGGTTTGAAGCCGACCAGCTTTAAGAGGGTAACGTCCTTGATGACGTTTTTCTTAAGCTCCTCATCAGCCATGGCAGAGCCGCCGTATTTTACGACTATGACCTTTCTGTTGAACTGTCTTATATAGGGAAGGGCTTCTATGAGCACCTCGGCCTTATGCAGGTATTTTTCCTTGTAGATCTCTTCCATAACATCATCTCCTCTTATGACACACCATTGATCCCTTTTTGACCGGCGCCCTGTCAGACAGGACCCGCTTCCGGTATAAAATATAACCCGGTTAATTGTCGGATGTAACACTAGGATCTGTAATCGGCATTTATCTTAACATATTCATAGGTAAGATCACATCCCCAGGCGGTCGCAGCACAACTCCCGGCATTCATGTCCACGATCAGGCTTATCTCATCCTCTGACAGTACCCTTGTGGCTTCATCCTCCGAGTAGGGGCACTTTAAGCCTTTCTCAAAGACCCTGACACTTCCGGCCCGGCTCATGTACTCAAGACTTACCTTATCCGGGTCAAAGTCGACCTTTGCATATCCCAGGGCACACAGGAATCTTCCGAAATTTGAATCATGTCCGAAAATGGCGGCTTTGCAAAGTGATGAACCGGCCACGCTCCTTGCCAGCTTTTTGGCATTATCCTTTGTGTCGGCATTTACCACCCTTACCTCAAAAAGTGCATTTGCTCCTTCTCCGTCGGCAGCCATATGCCTTGCAAGATATTCATTGACATAATGAAGGGCCACAAAGAACCTGTCATAATCCTCCCCGGGGCCTGTTATCTTCCTGTTGCCCGCAAGCCCATTGGCCAGAACTATATAGGAATCATTTGTGGAAGTGTCCCCGTCAACTGTGATCATGTTAAAGGTATCGGGTATGTCGGTATGGGCCGCCAGATCCAGCATTTCCTTTGAGATATCACAGTCGGTGCATATATATGCCAGCATTGTGCACATATCCGGATGGATCATCCCGCTGCCCTTGCTCATGCCCCCTATGGTGACGGTGGTACCGCCTATATCAACCGACACCGCAATCTCCTTGGGTACGGTATCCGTTGTCATAATGGCTCTCTCCGCATCGGCTGCCGCCTGCCTGCTGTCGGAAAGCTTCCCTGCCAGGGCGGCAACTCCGGCCTTCAGGGCCTCTTCGGGGATCTGCTCACCTATGACCCCGGTGGACCCGACAAGGACCGCATCAGGCCCTATATCAAGGGCTACCGATACAGCCTCCGCCGTAGTGCGGCATATCTGCATCCCCTTTTCGCCCGTGGCTGCATTTGCTATGCCTGAATTTACCACGACTGCAGATACCGGGGAGCCTCCGCTTATAACCCGCATATCATACTTTACGGGGGCCGCCTTTACAACATTTGATGTGAACATACCTGCTGCAACAGCAGCTTTTTCGGTATATATCATGGCCATATCCGGCCTGTTTTTGTACTTTATGCCCGCTGCCACACCGGCCGCCTTAAAGCCCTTCGCGGCTGTCACCCCGCCGTCAAGAACCTTTATATCCGAAACCGGCTCTTTCTTATCATATATATCCTTCATATCCGTCCTGTCCTTTCAGCTCCATGTCAGCTGTTAAACTTTACTATATTCTCGGTGTTCAATACAAAATCGTAATAGTTCAGGTCCTCTCTTCTGGTCCACCCTATGGTCTTCCAGAAAGCGTTTCCTATATCATTGGCCGTAAAAGCTATAAGGCTCACCTTGCTTATATTCTCTTCCTTAAGAGCCTTCATGCAGAAGGTGACCATGGATTTGCCTATGCCCCTTCTCCTGTGATCGGGATGCACGCACACATGGTAGAGACAACCCCTTCTTCCGTCATGTCCGCACAGTATGGCTCCCACTATCCTGCCCTCATGCTCGCACACAACGCTCGTTGAAGGATTTCTGTCAAGGAAGCGGTCCACACCCTCTTTCGAATCATCCACGGAACGGATGGCAAAACCCTTTATTGTCATCCAGAGTGCATGGACTTCCTCATAATCTTCTTTTGTCATTACTCTTATTTCCATTTTGGATCCTTACCCCGTATCTTTTACGATGATACAACAAACCCACAGATAACTCAAACAGCTTTTATGCAAAATCCGTTCATAAAATGTATAATATGCACTCTTTGATGCATAATATACATCCTCTATTTTATTGATATCTCGAAAATTGTCAACAGTTTTCGGAAATTTCTTCTTTTTTCTTTCAAAATTACTATTGCATTTTATGCACAAGTGATTTATCATACACTAGAACTTTATAAGATGTTCCCGGATTTACTTCCATAATATCTGACATGTAACATCGGCCC
>JAILLI010000218.1 GCA_024693225.1 Lachnospiraceae bacterium | reverse complement strand
CTCTGACACGACCGGCAGTAGCTCCGATGATAATGGTGGGCAGCCATGACGGAAGAGACAATAGCTCTTGGTTTACTTGTTTGACTCGAAAGAATATAATTTGCGGTCGCAAATTCCAGAAAGATACTATCAGGAGACATTTCAACAAAGTCGCCGCGCTATCGGACATTGTTAAAAGAATTAAGCAGGTGACAAGCCTTGACGATTTGCCTTGCAAATGTGCGTTTCACAACATAAAAGATGCGTTTCACGGCATTATCAGTGAAAGAAATCATACAAATATCCGAAAAACATATTGGATTATAAGCAGTTAAGGACAGCGCCCGGGATTAATGGATGACGCGATTCATCATGCAGATCCCAGGTGCTTTTTTACGAAGGAATGGAATACCATGAAAGTTGCGATCTGTGATGATGAAAAAAGAATACGGGATATGCTTTCTGATGCAGTCCGGGAAGTGTCCCCGGACGTGGAGGTAGAGAGCTTTGCGGATGCGGGTCCTGTTCTGGCGAAGAGTTATGATGCGGATATTTTGTTCCTGGATATTCAGATGCCGGGAATAGACGGGATGAAAGCGGCAAGGATAATCCGCGGTATCGGAAAGAAGACCGTCATCGTTTTCGTGACTGCGCTTGAAGAGCAGGTCTTCAATGCTTTTGATGTCGGTGCGTTCCAGTATATTGTTAAGCCTTTTGATAATAACAGGATAAAAGAGGTCATCCGAAAAGCGATATCAACGGCCGAGGAACAGAAAATGATCGAGAAGACTATCGCAGAGAAGGAAAGTGACACCACACGGTTTATCACGGTCAAAAGCGGCGGAGTAAACACAAGGGTTATCATCGCGGACATAGTGTATGCGGAGATATTTGACCGTAGGATTGTTCTGCATATGGAGAACCGGAATACAATTGAGTTTTACGGAAGGATCTCGGAACTGGAGAATCTTCTCGGAAATGATTTCTTCAGGGTTCACAGGGCATATCTCATTAACCTTGTATTTGTAAGATCGTATGATTCCAAGACTGTCAATGTGCACGGTGAGGAAATATCTGTTGCAAGGGGAAAATATCAGGATCTGGTTAAGGCGTATCTGTCATACAGTACGAGAAACATACTGCCTCAGTAAAGATTTGGGCGAGGAACCAGATGCGGGTTAAACCCGCATCTAAACAGGAGAGAGTGCCTATGATGGATTATATTATCGAGAACTTTTCCGGTATTGCAAATGCTTACATACAAGTCATGATCGCACTGTATCTGCTTCTTGCGGCGGTACTGTTCGGGTATTGGCTGAAACCGTTTGTCAGAAGGCGCAGGTCAGCATATGTGACTGCGCTCATATATGGAGTTCTGACAATTGTGATCAGTTATATTGACATGAACAGAACACTGAACAAACTGATCAGCTTGTGTATTGTTGCGCTGTCTGTTCTGATCTGCTGGCTTCTTGACGTGAAGAGAAATCCGGTACAGAAGATATTTCTGTGTTCCGTATTCAGGCTGATCAGCTGGCTTACCATGGAGGTTCTGACAGAGATCGGATTTTTTGAAACCGAACTTACCCTGCGGTCCGAATGGTATACCAGGAGTGCGGAATCCGCGGTGATCGAGTTTTTCTTGTGGAATGTCCTGCAATATGGACTTGCAATTCTCTTATTGTTCATTGCGATCCGTATTATTCACCGGGTATACAAGCTGAAATCAGCGGAACTGACATGGAACGAGCTGGTAATGCTGTTGATCCCGATATGGACGATATTGCTGGTAAAGCCGATCATGGCATCGTATTTCTATCTCTGGATGGACGGCATTGAGAACGGAAGTATCACGGAGAATGTTCATGGCAATGTTTACAGGATGTCATTCAGCATCTTATCGGTTATTTCGGTGATCATCACAATAACCATGTATCAGCGGCTTAAAGAAAAACAGGAAGAGGAATTTGCGCAAAGGGCCGTTGACAACCAGATTAGTGATACTTACCGGCATGTGGAGCATGTCGAAGAGATGTATGAAAAGATGCGCGCAATGAGGCATGATATCGGCAATCATCTGACTGTGATCGAAGGCCTGGCGCAGAACGGTAAGACAGAAGAGCTCGCCGGGTATATCGGAGAACTGCAGGCGCGTTTTGATGAACTGCAGCCCTCTGTGAAAACCGGAAATGCCGTTACGGATGTTGTTTTGTCCGAGGTGTATGAACAATGCAGGAAAAAGGGAATCGCATTTGAAAGCAGATTTGTATACCCGGAACAGCTGAAGATCAATCCCTTTGATATGAGTGTGATCCTTACCAATGCTCTGCAAAACGCTATACAGGCAGCGGAAGGTGTTGGGGATCCCGGGATTATGATCACATCCGTGGTTCGGGAACGGTTTTTCATAATCAGCGTTAAGAATACAGTGTCCGAGAGGATTCCGTTAAACGAAGAAGGGATTCCTGACACTACAAAAAAGGATCCCGGTCATGGTTATGGTCTGAAGAACATTCGAAATATTGCACAACGATATAAAGGGGATCTGGAGATTCGACAGGAGGAAACAGACGGGAAAAAGTTCTTTGTGTTGAGCGTAATGATGATGGGATAAGATATCGGCAGCTTGCTTAACGGCAGGCTGCTTTCTTACCATTTACAACAAAAAAGTGTACGTTCACGGCATCATAGTTCATGCCGCTTTTTTTATGTCCGAAATAGGTGATGAAGCCGAAGACTGATGGAATACAAAAAAACTGAGGACAATGAATATGAATATAAACATGCAAAACCTGAACATTCTGCGCAACCCGACG
>JAILLI010000215.1 GCA_024693225.1 Lachnospiraceae bacterium | reverse complement strand
ATTGTATCTTTATGCCCTTTTCCCGTCAATTACTATTATCTATCTTCTCCCTGGGGAGGAATTCCAGCAGCAGGTCTTCAAGCCTGGAACTGTCTATGGGCTTTGAGATGTAGTCATCAAATCCCTCTGCCAGATACATCTCGCGGGCTCCGGAAATGGCGTTGGCGGTAAGGCAGATCGCCGGGGTATCGGCATTGGGGTCGCCCTTGCAGTTTCTTATCTCATGCATGGTCTCTATACCGTCTTTGTTTGGCATCATATGGTCAAAGAATATGATGTCATATTTTTTATCCCTGGATATGGAAAGAGCCTCCTCACCGCTGATGGCCGTGTCCACCTTTATCCCGGTCTTCTTCAAAAGGCTCTTGAAGACCTTAAGGTTCATGGAGCTGTCATCAACGCAGAGCACTTCGGCGGTCGGAGCCGTGAACTTCTCATGATAGGCTTTCCTCTTTCCCAGAGCCTGTCTGTAGGACGAGCTGTAATCGCCGAGACCTTCCCATTTTACAACACCCTGATCCAGCTCGAAGAAAAATCTTGATCCCCTGCCGTATTCACTCTCAACCTTCAGCGTGGATCCCATGAGGGTCAACAGGCGCTGTGTTATGCTCATTCCCAGACCCGTTCCTTCGATGTTACGGTTCCTTGAAAGCTCCAGGCGGTCAAACTCCTCAAAGAGATGTGACAGATCCTCTTCCCTGATCCCTATACCCGTATCCTCAACGGAAACAGTCATGGTCACGTTTTTCGCATCCCTCCCCTTTTTCCCGCAACCGACACGGAATGTGATCGAACCTGTGTCCGTGTACTTGACGGCATTGGTCAGAATGTTGGATATTATCTGTTTGAGCCTTATCTCATCCCCGTGAAGGGCTTTCGGTGTTGTCGGATCAAAATCCAGAACAAGGTCCAGTCCCTTGTCATCAGCCCGTGTACGTATCATGTTGACCAGATCGTTAAGGACCGAAGACAGGTCGTAATCAACCGGCACGATCTCCATCCTGCCCGCTTCGATCTTGGAAAAGTCCAGTATATTGTTAACCAGTCCCAGAAGAGTGCTTCCGGAACTCCGTATATTTTCGGAGTATGCGATGATCTCCTTGTCGTCACACTCCCTAAGGATCATCTCATTCATCCCCAGGATCGTGTTGATGGGGGTCCTTATCTCATGGGACATATTGGCAAGGAAGGAACTCTTGGCTCTGGCCGACTCTTCGGCTACAGCCTTTTCCATCTCAAGTTCCCTTATCATGGCCCTTTCATAATAGAGGCAGTTCTCCCTGTGGTTAAACCCGTTATATATGGCAAAGGCCATCTGGGTGCAGGAGTTGTACCCGCAGCAGGTGCAGTTGATGTTCCTGGACTCCTCCGTGAGCTTGTTCATGCTGACAAATATCTGCTCAAGGGTATCCTCATCAGGTATCTCATAACGGCATTCAGCCGATCTGTCGGAATAAGAGCGCAGATAATCCTTAAGATCAAGATGGGCGAACTGGGCGTTATAATTCTTAAGACGGTCTTCGGGACTGTCATTTCTTGACCAGGCAGTTCCGCTTTCACTCTTTTTGGACTGTTCACGTATATCAAGCAGGGCGTAGAGACTGTCATCCGTCCTCGATCTTTGGGGGGACACTGCAGTACCGCAAATACAGCCCTTCGAACAGTTTAAGGCATCGATGAAAAGGAATGGTGTCTTCTCATCCCTGATCCTGTCGGCATTTTCGTGCATCCACTCATAGAGGTGGCGTTCTCCCTCGACCTGTCTGATATATATATTGTCTCCCAGGAACCATCTGACGTTCTCCGCAAGGCCTCCGGGAATGGGATAATAGGATCCGAGCCCGTATTCGATCTCACTGTGTACTCCGGGACCTTTTATGCCATGCTCCTTCACATACCGCATCAGATGCTCAAAGGTAACATTGTACTGGACCAGTCCCCTGTTATGTTCATCCTCTATCTCGAGTTTTTTGGCTATACAGGGGGATATGAAAGCAAGCCTGTCGGTTATGCCCATTTCCTTCCTTGCGTATATGGCGGCACACATAAGGGGGCTCTGCACCGGGAAAAGCTTGGGCAGAAGTTCGGGCAGATACCTTTCGATATATGATACTACAGCCGGACAGGGCTGGGAGATCCCGCCCGTAAAATCATACTCTTTGATATAGTTAAGATAACCCCAGGTGGTGATGTCGGCTCCGAAGGAAACACTGATGATGCGTCCGGCTCCGAGCTTTTTCAGGCCTCCGAGGACACTTTCATATTCATCGGGATAATTGGCGCGAAATGAAGGGGCCAGAAGAAGGGATATCTTCTCACCCCTTGCAAGATCGTCAAAGAATCTCTGCGTATCATCCGCGAACTCTCTTGCATCATGTTCGCACACATCGATACAGGAGCCGCAGGCAACACACTTGCTGCCGTCAACGCTTATGCGGGCTTTTCCGTTCTCTTCCACGGATATACAGGCTCCGATGGCGCTGCATACCTTTATGCATTTATTGCAGCCTATGCACTTGTCGTTTGTATAAACTATCGTTTCACTCATTTTTCATCAAATGATCACCCTGTCTCTTCCGCCCTGCTTGCCTTCGTAGAGCTTGTCGTCGGCTGCCCTGATAAGGTGGTTTATGGGAACTCCTTCCACACGCTCCGCGGCACCGAATGTCATGGTGACCTTGTGTATCTGATCGTTATACACTACATCCTTGTCATGAAGTGCCTGCCTGATGATCATAAGGGCATCATATACCCCGTTTATATCGGTATTGACAAAAACAAGAAGGAATTCCTCGCCTCCCCATCTGGCAACAAATCCTTCACACCTGTTCATGCAGTCATTGAGCAGATGGGCCACTTCTCTTAATACCACATCTCCGCACTCATGTCCGAATGTATCATTGAACTTCTTGAAATGATCTATGTCGCCGATGGCAACACAGTATCTGACCCCGCTCGCCTCGATCACATCTATCTTCTTCTCGGCGCTTCTCCTGTTAAAGAGGCCGGTCAGCACATCCCTTTCTATAAGCCTTCTGAGCGCTATCTGCAGGCTGTTGAGATTCCTTCCCATCTCTCCGAGCTCGTCCTCGCGTTGGACGACTCTGGCATCAAGCTTGGCATCAAGTTTGTTATCGGACAGTTTTTTCATAAAGTCAAGCATGAACTTGACCACTGTCACGAGCTCGTTTGCAAACCTTGTGATAAAGAAGGACGTGATCAGTATCGCAAGAAGCATAACGATCATCGTTCTGTTAACGGAACGTCCTATGCTGGCCTTGAGCTCCGTGGCGGGCTTGGCCACTCCTATCATCCCTATACAGTCGTTTGTAAAGCTGGACATTATGGGGGAGTAGTAAGCATAATACTCCGTCCCGTTAATGGAGACGTTATCATAAAATCTGGCCATCCTGCTGTTTAAGACCTCGGTGACTATCTTCTCACCTGCAACGCTGCCGGTCATCCTGACCCCTTCGGAATTCTTCAGAGTGGTCAGCAGCCTCGTATCAAGATAGAAAATGGTGATCTCCAGACTGCTTTCCTGCTCGATCCTGTCAAGAAGCTCATAATTGTCGGACAGCATCTGTCCGCCCTTGTAAAGCTTGAACTCTTCATTCTCGTGCTTTGCCTCGTAATCACCGGGATACATCTCATCATATGAGCCGAGTACCAGAAGGGCTACGTTCCTTAAGTTATCCTCCGCCTCGGATGTCATGGAATCCCTGACGGACCCGGAGCATACCACCATCATTACGATACCGCACACTATGAGAGGCAGCAGTGTCATCATCAGAAATTCCAGGTGAAATGATCTGTTGCCTTTCTTGGTCACTCTCGCAAGCTTCATATCAACCCTCCGCGCTGATCATATATATGTAACCCGTCGGTCACGCGATAATCCCTGCCGCTTACCACAGCGTCCGTAAAGTCGCCTATATCGCGAAGCCTTTCGGAAAAAGCCATTCCGCCTCCGAAAAGATCAACATTGTGGGCATCGCTTCCGCCCGTAATAAACATACCAAGTTTTGCCGCATATTTCAAAGCCTTTTCATTGAACTCGGAATTATCTTCCCCGCCCAGATGGGGGCAGTGGGCAGCGTTTATTCCCTCAACTGCGTCTATATACTCGGGATACAGCCTTATCCGGCTGATATAGAAGGCTTCTCTGAAAGGGTGGGCATGCACCACAATGCCGCCTCCGGAATGGATGATCTCATACTGGTCCTTAACCGGGGCATCACGGAGCTCCGGGTGTTTATGCATCCACTCTATCTCTATGCCGTATATCAAGAACTCCGTCCCCTTATATCCGGCTTCATATCCCGGGAATACCTGAAAATCATTGGCATCTCCCCATTCCTTTGCAAGATAGTAGGGTTCAAAAAAGGCATCCAGCATATCTCCCCAGGCAAGCTCACGACTGATGGCCGTATTACCTCCCCAGTTGTGGTTGGTCAGTATAAAACCGGCATACCCGGCTTCCTTGTGGGCTTTTGCCATCTCCACCGCCGTGTTCCTTGCACAGGCACTTGCTTCGCTGCTGTGGCAGTGGGTCTCATACATATAGGGAAATCCTTCTATCCTTGGTATCCCCTTCAAAGGCATTGCAGCAACTGACATCTTATCGATCATCTCCCTTTCAATCCAATACCGGCTTGCCGTCCCTTACGATCGTAAAGCCGGGTATCTCATATCTTATCCGAAGCTTTGGCTCTTCACTCATCTGATAAAACTGGTCCGTCATCCAGGCACCGGTCCCGTCATCATGGTTCATTCCGTCTGGAGGTGTTGCAAATATCCGAAGAGGGACGGTTGCCGGCCCTTGGGATCTGTTGGAAAAAAAAGCACTCATAAGGTCAATGGTACCAACTCCCGGTCCCTTATAAAACCACTTCCCGCAAAACTCCACCATAAGAGACAGATCCTCCTGAAGGGTGATCTCGCAGAATTCGGGTACTCCTTCAAGGTATATCTCCAGTTCTATACCGTCGGCATCCTCGCTTCCACCCCACCTGAACCTTGCCGGAAACAATATCTCATCTCCCGTCTCAAATTCCGGCGTAAACCAGGGATCCGATAAAATCTTCTTATACTCTTCCATAAGGGGCTGTTCAATACCCACTGAAGGGTTGTTTGGATCTTCCCTCTCAAGTCCCAGTCTGCCGCGGTCCCGGAACTGGTACATGGATATGCCGGTAAGCCAGGAAGCCTTCGTATCTTTGACGTAGCCGTAATATTCCATTACAAGTTCTGACTGATGCATAGGCCCCATAACATCCCCGTCGGCGTTAAGCTCAGCCTGGATGAAAGAACGGTCTCCATAAAGACCCGAAAGCCTTTTGTATGTCTTTTGATATCTTTCAAAGACCACACGGGGATCATCACGCGAATAGGATCCGCCTCCGGCCTCCGCGATATCATAAGGCCATCCGTAATGAAGGGCAAGATACTTATCTGCCGACCAGATATCGGCAGCCCTGTAAGCATCCGCAAACACATCCTCAAGCTCAACCCTGTCTGTATCGTCACCGCTTCCCTCCTCGCCGACAAGTCCGGCGCAGAATACCATCCGTACATTGGGTGCTTCTTCCCTTACTATACGTGAAAATCTCACAAAAAAGGCTGCTATCTCCTCATATGAAAATCTTTTGTTATGTGTGAACCAGTTTCCGTTGCACTCATGATTGATGCGCAGCATGATCCTTCCATAGGGCTTCAGGGATGCGGCTATATTTCTTATCCGGTCATCCTCTATGGCGCAGTCACAGGTTATGGTTAACATAACATCCTGGCCGTGCCGCCTGATGTCCCGCATCTGCTCAAACTGCTTCCCTCCTTCACAGAAAGGATAATAATCGTCATAAGGATAGTCCCAGACAAAGCCCACATCCATATCCCTACAGGCCTCGGAGATCCTCGCAGGCCACTGGCTGTCATTGGGATAATATGTATACATTATGTTAACC
>JAILLI010000195.1 GCA_024693225.1 Lachnospiraceae bacterium | reverse complement strand
ACACCTACACCTGCGCCCGAACAGGACAAAGAGGAAAAGTCCGGAAAGGGGGCAACGATAACCGTCACCCCCGGAAGCGGATCGGAAACCGTGAGTGCCCAGCTGAAGGCTGCCGGAGTTGTTGATGATGCGGGAAGATTCAACGAGTATCTGTGTAATCACGGATATGACAGAAGGATTTCAACGGGCGGACATACGATCCCTGCAGGAGCGGATTATGAGGAGATTGCAAGGATCATCACCCGTAAGAACTGATATTTGTGAAAAGAGGTCCATATGACTTTTGAGGAATATTGGACACATTATACCGACGTCAGGAAAATGCTCATGTTCCTCGCACTTTCCCTGGCGTTTTCGGTTATATGTGTTTTCTACATACTGATGGTCGTCGCAGTTCAGGCACGGTTTATAGACAGGTCTGAACGGAAGCAGTTTTACTATGAAAAAGCCCATAATACCATCCAGCGTTTCTATGAGATGGTCTTTGCAGGGGCATCCATACTGTCCTTTCTGGCCATATATTACCTGGTGGACAGGTTTGCTTCTCCGGGATCCTTCAGGAACTTCTGGGACAAGTATAAGGACATGATCCTGCTCTTCATGATCTGTATGTCTATAGTTTTCAACAACATACTCGACAGACTGCTGATACCCTTAAAGAAGATGACGGCAGAGGAGAGGGGAAGCGTCCGCCTGCTCGGCATGCTCTATGTGATACTTATTTTCGCATATATCAAGTTCATATATGAAAACGATAACTATGACGGGTTCATAATGTATTTCCTGGGTCTTATGATAGGCCGCTTTATCTATTTCGATGCTTCGTTCAGGGACGGGATAAAGACCATGCTGGGGTCGTTCAAGAATTTCCCCCTGCTCATCCTGGGACTTGCATACACGGGCTTTATGGCCTATACGGGCTTTATTTCGGAGTATCTGCTTATCAGTAACGGGGTCCTTGTGTCCACCTTTATAGCCCATATATTCATGATAGTTGCCATCTTTGTGATACATCACAGCCATTTCATGTATATATTTGCAAGGAAGCCCAAACCCGTTTATAACGAACCTGAAGACGAGGAGATCTACGACGAGAGAGGTTATGAGGATCTTCGTCACGGATATAAGCGTACATATACCCCCGAACTCTATGATGTGTATCAGGATGAGGAATACGGGGAGGATGATGAGGGATATGAGCGGGACGGGTATGATGACGCCGAAGACCTTGAATATATCTCTCTTGATGATGACGGTTATTACGATTAAATTTTCTGGACCTTTTCCGGTATTGAAAACGTCTTTATAGGTAAGAAGGGATAAAATGCCCGGAAAAAGTTGTTTTCAGTCACATGAATAAATAAATGTAATTATTTTTCAAAAAAGTGTTGCATTTCCCCGGTAAACGTGACATAATCTTGTTGACAGAAGTAGTATGTGTTTTTTGCGCAAAGAATACATAGCTTTTAAAGGAGGTCCGTTATGAAGGATATGATCATGAAGAACAAAGACAGGATCATGATGCTGGGTGGTATCGTTCTGGCAGGTGCGCTGGTCGCTACGGCAGCATTTAACAGCAAAGGATTACCCGGTTCTGTAGACGGCGAGGCAGCATTCAGATCGGCAGCAGATATCCAGGCTGATGAGTATCATTACTTTGACAGTGAGGCGGTTGCTCTTTCAGATACATCAGGTGACAATGCCGAGCTTCGTAAGGATGCCATTGAGGCAGGAGATCTTATCAACGAGATCAGGGAAGAGAATGGAATGAACAGCCTTGACTGGGATCTGAACCTTGAGCAGTGCGCAGAGGTAAGATCACAGGAAGCATCTGAAGTTTGGGATCACAGGAGACCCAACGGATCTGCATGGAATACAGTAAACAGTGATATCCAGGGTGGTGAGAACCTTGCATACGGGCAGGATGATCCCGAGCAGGTTGTTGAAGACTGGATGGACAGCCCGACACACAGAGATAACATTCTTTATTCTGAGTTCGAGACAGGTGCCATTGCCGTATACGAAGATGATGACGGAACAAGGTACTGGTCACAGCAGTTCGGATATTGATACTTATATCCGCACGAATAGTGAGACAGAAAGGGAGACGCGGGGGCGTCTCCCTTT
>JAILLI010000102.1 GCA_024693225.1 Lachnospiraceae bacterium | reverse complement strand
GTTGCGATATCAGATCTGATCTCAAGACATTCTTCCCCGTGGTCGAATGAAACCGGGCTCTTATCGTTAAGACAGCTTATCTTACTGATCCTCGCGTTTAAAAAGCCCTGCTTCTTTGCAAAGTGCCTGATCCTGTATATGCCGTCGGATGAACTCCTTAAGGCGATGGCGTATATCGATCCGTCTCCGGCAAAAAAGCGGAAGTCCGAAGAAGTGAACTCTTTTACCTTACCGTCCATGAAGCCGCCCTCTGCAACCTCGGTCGGGCCCTCCCCGAATATCCGATAGGGCCTGCTGTCAATCACAGCCTCACCGCAGTCTTTCAGCCACTTCCCTATGGTATCTAAGATATCCGTCTCCTCTTTTGTAAAGGTCCCGTCTTCCTTCGGGCCTATGTTAAGCAGCAATGTCCCGTTCTTTGATGTGATGTCAACAAGATCGCAAAGAACGTCCCCGGCCTCCTTGTACTTATTATCCTTTGTATAGGACCAGGAGTTAAAGCACATGGCCGTATCGCTCTGCCACTTGTAGGATCTCTGGGATGACAGCTGGCCTCTTTCTACGTCAGGTACAGCTATACCGAAGGGTATGGCGTCATGCTTGTAGTTAACGACTACCTCTTCTCCCCTTTCGGCCGCCCGGTCGTAATAATATGCCAGAAGCTTTTTGAGATAGGGTGCAAGCTCCACCCTTTGTATCCACCAGTCAAAGTATATGATCCTGGGATCGTATCTGTCTATCAGCTCGCATGTGCGGACCAGCCAGTCCTGCATGAATTCCCCGGAAGGCGAGCACTCTCCTTCCATGGCATCAAAGTCTGCGGGCCCCTTTACCGAAGGCCAGTATAGATCCCCTCTTTTGAACTCGCCTTTTATGTCGCTGTCAAAATCCCTTCCCTCACCCAGGAAAAAATAGTGTTCTATACGGTGGGAGCTTACACCGAATATCATTCCCGCATCTTCAACGGACTTTTTCAGCTGCCCGATCACATTCTTATGCGGCCCCATATCCGCTGCATTATATGATGAAAGATCGCTCGCATACATCTGAAATCCATCATGATGCTCCGCAACGGGAACGACATACTGGGCACCTGATCTTTTAAAGACCTCCGCCCACCTTGCCGCATCAAAGTGCTCGGCCTTGAACATTGGTATGAAATCCTTATAGCCGAAATCCGAGTGTTTTCCATATGTTTCTATATGGTGTCTGTAGGCCTTGCTGTCCTTTACGTACATCATGCGGGGATACCACTCGGTATCATATGCCGGCACTGTAAAAAGCCCGTAATGTATGAATATCCCGAACTTCATCTTCTCGTACCATTCGGGGACCCTGTAGGCCGACAGGGACTGCCAGTCGTCCTTATATGGACCACTTTCTATCACCTTTTCGATCTCTTCCAGCTTTTTTGCCATATCATAATTCTTCATATATTCCTTCTCCTCCTGTAAACACCCGCCGTGAAGACCTGTCTTCACTGTCAGAATGCCGCATACATGAACCCCGCGTTATTCCCGGCCACCGTAAAGGACATGAGTATCAGGATCAGCAGGGCATAAGCCAGAGGCCATCTGACGGCGGCCCTGCGGCCCAGAAAGGCTTTTACCGGATCCATCTTTTTCTCCTTCATTATATCAACCGTAAAAAGTATAAATACGGCAAGGGCAAACACGACAACCTTCTGCAGCGACAATATGTTTGAATTGAAGAGGTCTATCATCCACAGCCTTGAAATACCCGGACCGAAATGAAGGAAAGTATTCTTGAAGGCGATAAGAGAATCCGCAGGCTTTTCAATGTAGTCAAAATATCCCGCAAAGCATATTATGATAAAAGTCCGCACTATCCGGAATATCCCCCATGGCCTGCCGTCCCTCCTGATATGGAAAGTGGCGCACAAGCGCGCATACACCGGCTCGCACATATCTGAGAAGGCTATTATGACCCCGTTAAAAAGCCCCCACAGAATAAAATGAAGCCTGGGCCCGTGCCACAGACCTACCAGCAGGAACACGAGGATGTTCCCGATCCCGCCTACGACCGATCTTGCCATGTGATCGCCCCATCTTTTTCCTGCTTTTTTGTATAATTTCATAACCGGGCTGCAAAGTGCGAACGGATAGAACACATAATCCTTCATGAAAGAGCCCAGCGTGATATGCCATCTGCGCCAGAATTCGGCTATGGATCCGGCAAAATAGGGCTGGGAAAAGTTGGAATTCATTTGAACACCGAAGGTCCTCGATACGGCGACCATCATATCGATCCCGCCGGAAAAATCCCCATACTGGCACAGGGCATAAAGCAGTGCACCCGCAAACAGAAAGCCGCCGGGCTTCTGGCTCAGATCCCCGCCGAATATCTCACCAACCGTACCGATCATGACATTTGCTATGGCATATTTCTTCAGGGCGCCGACGACAAACAGCCAGAGGTTTTTTCTTATATCTTCCCGGCAGGCATGATAGGGAGCAAAAAGAGTGGCTGATACATGATCATACCTGTTTATGGGCCCCTGGAGTATCTGCGGGAACCAGGTCATATACAGGGCGAGTTTTGCGATATTTCCCTCACTTTTGTACTTCCCTCCGTATACATCGACCGTATAGGATACCGCCATAAGCGTATAGTAGGATATACCGACCGGGAGCAGTATGGGATGGCCTGCGGCCGGAAGAAGGTATTTTGACACCAGGAGGATACCCAGGTTAAGCACCGCGATCAGGGCAACTACGGCTTTCTTTTTTCTCTTTTTCAGCTTTTTGTCCGGGATCGTCTTATCGCCTGATAAGGCCTCGAGTTTCTTTCCTCCGTACCATATGACCAGGGTGGAAAATGCTATAAAAATGATACGCCACCCGGATATGGCGGCATAGAAAACAGCCGAAGCGGAAAGTCTTACGATCCACTGCCTGCCTTCGTTTCTATTTCCAACGATCTCATGGACCAGTACGGTTATGATCACAAAGCCGATAAAGGCCGCCGAATACAGTTCCATCATTTGCCTCCGAGCAGTATGGCTATTTGGGTAGATACTATCCTGTTTCCTTCATCAACTATATGTTCCCTGTCCATGAACATGCTGTCGGGAAGCTGCTCCCGAAGCGAAGGATCCGTGTCTGTATTATAGTATTCCCCGCCTCTTTTCTTAACAAAATCCTCAAGATATGAATCGATGACATCATATTCCTTCCCGTATCCCTCCTGTACATCAAGACGGTGCGGGGGCACGATCACGACAAATCTTATACCGTTCGCTTCAAGGTAGGAGGCCATTTCGTCAAGTCTTGCCAGCGAGCGCTCATCTATGTCTATGCAGGAAAGATCCATGTCCCGCACCTTCCTTATATCTTCTTCAAGGATACTTCCGTCCTCCTCCGGCTCGATGCGGTCTATGCTCTCATTAAAGTCCAGCTGATAACCCGGATCCTTTCTGCCCATGCGGTAGGCTACGTTTTTATATATCTCCGGGATCGTATACGTATAAGATTCCACCCAGTCAAACCACGTATTTATCGAGTCTTTTGTCGGAAGAAAATCCGGATCCGTGTATCTTTCCAGTCTCCGGGCCAGTATCGCACGTGCTCGTGTGAGCATGGGCGCGGTCTCGTACTGGGCATTTATAAAAGCCGATGCCGCCCCATAATCCTCTGCACTTTCAAGCGCCTCAAACCCCGTCATGAGCACGACCGTATCAAGCGGCTGCCTGGGTGCTATGAACCTGACAGCTTCGAGTGATGTCTTGTAAAACTGGTTGGGTGTGGACATATTTACGCATGTACAGTTGTTTATGCCTTCTATGGTCTGCGGTAAGACCACCCACCCGACAGACGAGCCCACGAACAGGGTATCTATACGGTCCTTTTTGCTGTACTGTTCCCACCTGTCAATACTGGCCCAGTTACTCTGCACCAGAAAAAAGTTCATCACATGCATGATAACTGCAAATATGAAAATGAATACCGCTATCCTGACAGCGGTAAAAAAATGCTCTTTCATCCTTTCATCCCCGGTCTTATCTTCATCCCGGTTCTGCCTCCAATTGATTAATTTATCAGAATATCTTCCCACATACAAGAAAAGTTAAATACAAAACTTTAAAGATACCGGGCTTCCTCTTCCTCCACAGGTCTTTGCAGGAAAGATACCTTGACATTGTGGAACATTCGTTCGATAATATTTACAGACCTGCCGGGCGGCAGGATCCTGTAAGGAAGGAGCCGGGCATGGATAAGAGCGATCGCACTTACATAGCCATAGATCTGAAGAGCTTTTATGCCTCCGTGGAGTGTGTCGACCGGGGGCTTGATCCCCTTACGACCAATCTTGTCGTTGCGGACTCTTCACGTACCGACAAGACCATCTGTCTTGCCGTGTCTCCCGCCCTCAAAGCCTACGGTATCCCCGGCCGTCCCCGCCTCTTTGAAGTGGTACAGGCCGCCCGGATCATCAATTCCTCCCGCCTGGCCCATGCCCCCCGCCACGTATTTTCGGGATCTTCCCACTTCGCACCCGAGCTTGAGGCCGACCCTTCACTTAAGCTTGACTACATAACGGCAACACCCCGTATGTCGCTCTATATGAAGTTCAGCACGGATATCTACAGTATCTATCTTAAGTATGTAGCTCCGGAGGACATACTGGTCTACTCGTGCGACGAAGTCTTTATCGATGTTACCTCCTACCTTGATACTTACAGGATGAGCTCCCATGAACTGGCCATGACCATGATACGCGATGTCCTGTCCCATACCGGGATCACAGCCACCGCCGGCATCGGCACCAATATGTTCCTTTGCAAGGTCGCCATGGATATAGTAGCCAAGCATATTCCGGCCGACAGCGACGGGGTCAGGATAGCCGAACTTGATGAGATGAAATACCGCCGGACCCTCTGGTCACACACCCCCATAACGGACTTCTGGCGTATAGGCGCCGGAACCGCACGCAGACTTGAAAAGTTGGGCCTTAAGACCATGGGCGACATAGCGGCATATTCGGAAAGGTTTGAAGATAACCTCTATAAAGTCTTCGGAGTGAACGCCGAGCTGATCATAGACCATGCCTGGGGATGGGAGCCCTGTACCATAGAGGATACCAGACAGTACACACCCAAGGATAACAGCATCAGTTCCGGACAGGTCCTAATGCGGCCCTACAAGCATGATGAAGCTGCGATCATAGTCCGTGAGATGACAGACCTTCTGACCCTTGATCTTGTTGCAAAGGGACTGGTCACGGACCAGATGGTGCTGACCCTGGGATACGAAAGCGTCAAGGATCCCAAAGAGCTTGAGGATCTTAACGTGGACATACACCTTGACTGGTACGGAAGATATGTGCCAAAGCACGCTCACGGAACAGCCAACCTTGACAGGCAGACCTCCTCCACAAGGCTGATCACACAGGCTGTCATGGACCTCTATGAGAGGATTACCGACCCCCGCCTCCTTATAAGACGGGTCAACATCTGCGCATGCAGGGTCATCCCCGAGCAGGAAGCTGCAGCAGCCGATACGTATGAACAGCTGGATCTCTTTACCGACTTTGAAGCCAAAGAGCAGGCCCGCCGGGATGAGGATGAGCGGCTGGCCAAAGAGAAGGCTCTCCAGCTGGCAACACTTGATATCAAGAACCGATACGGCAAGAACGCCATACTCAAGGGTACCAACTTCCTTGAAGGAGCCATGACCATAGAACGGAACAAGCAGGTCGGAGGACACAAGGCATGAATGATTACAGCAACATAATCGATCATCCCCACCATCAGTCGTCAACACGTCCCCATATGTCCATGTTGAAGCGGGCCGCCCAGTTTTCTCCCTTTGCCGCTCTTACGGGTTACGGGGATGCAGTCGAGGAGACCGGAAGGCTCACATCCGACAGGATAACTCTTGATGAGGATGCCCTGTCTGCTCTTAACGAAAAGCTGCAACTAGCCACCCGTACCAGGTCGGTCGTCGCCGTCACTTTCTTTGTAGATGACCTTACAAAAAGCGGAGGTACCTATCTCATATCTTCCGGCAGGATCAAAAAGATCGATGCGGCCTCCGGCAGGCTGACCCTTGAAGACGGGACCACCATAGCGATAGGGGATATATTTGATATAAGGATATCGGATGGTGACGATGACACCCCTTTGCACGGTCCGGGTTAAATCCGTCATCAGACATGGTTTTCCTGCTGAACGGTTGCAGATCAAAAGCAGGTACCCTGTCCGCATCCATAAAAAAAGTAAGCCGCAAAATGCAGCTTCCTTTTTCAGTCAATCTTACAGGGCATTGACATATGGCCCTGTCATTTATCAAGTTCCGATGTGCAGTGAGGACATCTGGTTGCCTCTATGTTTATCTCAGACTTGCAGAAAGGACAAATCTTGGTCGTCGGATCGGCTTCTTCTTTCTTCGCAACCTTATCCTTCATCTTGTTGATCGCCTTGATAACACAGAATATAACGAGTGCGATCAGCAGGAAATTGATCACCGCCGATATGAACATTCCGTAATTGAGTGTCGCTGCGGTATCGCCTTCGCCAAGAACCACCGACAGTTTTGTAAAATCATACCCTCCCGTAAGCA
>JAILLI010000101.1 GCA_024693225.1 Lachnospiraceae bacterium | reverse complement strand
AAGATTTTCTTTTTGCGCATCTTGCGACGGACGCATCGCAATGATCCCAAGATCTTTTCAAACACATAAGAGACGGAGTTGTTTATGGGCGTAGTATACGTTTCCGGCAAAGAACCGTCATTTGTTGCGGGAAGGGACCCTGCAAGTGACCTTGTCATTGAGGATCCCGGTGTATCCAGAAGGCATCTGGAACTTGTCATGATAACAGGGGATGCCGCACTTATCAGGGTACACGGAACAAACGGAGCCATTGTCGGTGGAAGACATGTAAAAAAGGGTTACAGAGGTTATGTAAGGACCGGGGACCTTATCAGGGTTGGCGGTTGTGACATGGTATTTACGGGCCTTAGGGAAAGCCGCAGTAGTGACTTTATCAGGTCTTACAAATGCCCGGCAGAGCCTGAGGCGGAGCCTGTGGAGATAGAAGGTCCCCCACAGCGCAGGGTCCCGGAGAAGCCCTCCTTGATGCTTGCAGCCGGTCCGGCCCTTACCATGGCCATCCCCATCCTTCTGGGGGCCGGAAGGACCATAGCCGTTCTCTCATCTGTACTTGCCGGCATGTGGGCAGCCTTTAACGTACTTGGAAGGGTCAGGAAGCAGAAGACGGAGGAAAGGAGAAGGCGCAATGCCTACATGACATACCTTGATACCTGCGAGAAAAAGATAAAAAAGCGGATGGAGCAGGTTAACATAACTCTTAACAGGATATACCCGGCCGTCGGCAGCTACCTGAAGGCAGGAGGCGATCCCTTCATACTGTGGAATAAGATGCCCGACAGTGATGGAGGGATGATGGTAAGGACCGGGACAGGCAGGGTGGCAAATCCCGTAAGGATAAACGTGCCAAAGGAAAGGTTTGCGGCGATAGATGATTCGCTTCGGGAACTTCCGGGCAGGCTTCGCAGTAAGTACGAAAGCCTTTCGGGGTGCCCTGTCAGGGTAAGCCTGTCCGACAGTGAGATACCGGCATTTGACATAAGCAGCGAGAAGGGGAGGCAGATGCTCTCCTCCGCCATACTCCAGCTGGCTGTGTCCTACCCGCCGGATATGCTGAAGCTTGACCTGTATTTAAGAAAAGAAAGCATGCGTTATTATATGTGGACCTATATCCTTCCCCATCACCGCCTTGCGGATGAAGAAGGAGCGGGGGATGGGAGCGAAGGCTGCAGGTCAGTACTTGTGACCGATGATGTGCAGCTTGCCTGCAGGGCCCTTTCGGAAGGGGCCGGGGTTCTCTTTGCAGGATACGGAAGGAACAATATACCTCAGACCATATGTACCCTCATAGGGGAGGGAGGAGAAAAGGCCGGTTTCCGGCCCGATACGGTTCCAAGGAAACTGTGCTTTTCCTATGCGGGGAGGCTGTCAGCCCTCTGGGGGATGGAGGGAGAGGATACCTCAATCCCTGAGACAGTCCCCTTCGGAAGGCTCTTTGACGGGGATATAGGCCGGGTGATAGAGAGTAACTACGAAGAAAAAGACATTACCCGCGATATTTCCGTACCTTTGGGACAGGGAGCCGGCGGCAGGAGGATATATCTTGATCTGCATGAAAAGGCCCAGGGCCCCCACGGGGTCATAGCAGGGACTACGGGGAGCGGAAAGAGTGAGCTGCTGACCACCCTGATACTGTCGCTGGCCTCAAGCTTTCCGCCCGAAAAACTGGCCTTTTTCCTCATAGACTACAAGGGAGGGGGCATGTCCAACCTTTTTGAGGAGCTCCCTCATCTTGCAGGCAGCATATCCAACCTGTCAAAGGCCATGTCGCAAAGGGCCATGACAGCCCTTAAGAGCGAGAATGTCAGAAGGCAGAAGATATTCGCCGAGGCAAATGTCAACAACATAAACGATTATACCAACCTCTATGATGAGGGGAAGGTGACAGAGCCCCTGCCCCATCTGATCATCATAGTTGACGAGTTCGCGGAACTGCGCAAGGAGGAGCCTGAGTTCATGGACCGGCTGATCAGCATATCCCAGGTTGGAAGGAGCCTTGGTATGCATCTGATACTGGCGACCCAGAAGCCGGCCGGGGTCGTTGACGACAAGATCAGGGCTAATTCCGGCTTTAAGATAGCCCTGCGCATGGTGGACAGGGCGGATTCCATGGATCTTATAGGAAGGCCCGATGCAGTGACTATCAAGGAAAGGGGCAGAGCCCTTCTTCAGACGGCAACGGGGGCAGATCCGGTCTGTTTCCAATCGGGATATGCCATGGGGCTTGCACTTAAGGAAAGCCGGCCCATCCGTCTTTTTCGCGATCTTCTCCTTGACGAGGAGATAAAGACGGATACTTATGAGGGGCCAAAAGATGGCAGGACCTGGTACAGGCTGTGCATGGATGAACTGAAAAAGCTGGACGGGCTCCGGAATGTGCCAAAAGGGGCAAGGCTGTGGCTTCCCTTCCTTCCTGACCGGATAGAGGATGATGAGGCTTTTGCAGTATTTGACGATCCCTACAGACAGAAATACGAAAAAGCCCTTTATGAGCCGGAAAGGCTGGGCCACCTGTTAATAGCCGGGAAGAGCGGAACGGGAAAGAGTGAGCTGGTCCTTGCGATAATAAACAGGCTTTCGGGAAAGGCAGCCGTTTATATGATCGATCATGGCGGCGGGAAAGCTGCAGCTGTTGCGGATGAGGCCTGGTGCGGCGGATACATAGATGAGGAGATGCGTGAAGATACGGTAAGGCTCACAGGTTTTATATGTGAGTTGGTGATGACCAGAAGAAAGATGAAAGCCGCAGGTCCTTACGTCATCCTTGTCCTTGACGATATGCCGGATATCCTGGAAAGAGGCGCCGGCGAGGTCAGGGACCATGTACTTCGCATACTGACCCTCGGAAGGAGTGTGGGGGTCTATGTTCTGGCAACCTCTGTAGGGGCCAGGTCGGAGCGGATATATGACCTTTTTGACACAAGGCTATATATGGGAAATGATGACCCTTATACCGTGTCGGCCTTTCTGGGCGGGGCCATGCGGTCAGTCCCCATCGTGCAGGATACACCCGGTAGGGGGATCGGTGTCATGGAGGGAAAGCTGCTCGAATTCCAGGCCGTAAGGAGCCGGATCAGGGGGAAACCGCCTCCGGAGGGCCTTGTGGCTGCGAAATATCCCCATGTGCCCGATGATCCTTCCCTTGAAGAGTTCATGGACAGGGCAGTATATGAGCTGCCCTGCCGGGAGGGGGCCGGGGATTTTCATCTTCCCGCAGGATATGACATCAAAAGCGGAAAGCTATACATGCTTCCCCTTGGGCTTGTGAACTGCATCCTGGTAACGGGAAAGGCATACAGCGGAAGACACACCTTCCTGTTCTACATATCGGTAACAGCGGCCAGGTATGGCATAGAATGCATACAGGCCGACACATATGAGGCACTGATATCACAGTGCAGGCTTCCCGGTAAGACAAAGATAATAAGGGTAGAGAGCATGACAGCCCTCCTTAGGGACTTCTATTCGAAGGAAAGGAGCCTTGATCTTGAGGACGAACTGGCTGTCTTTCTTGAAAATCCTCTTATAGGCCGCCGGAAGCCGGAAGCCCATCCGGTGATAGTCGGAATAATAGAAAATGATGCCCGGACCCTCTATTCGGGAAAGAGAGTCTTTGAGGCAATGATCCGGCATCCGTACGGGATATCTTTCGGAGGATGTCTTGATGAAAACAGGGTGCTTGATTTTTCATATCTGCCCTATTCAACCATGCAAATGTCACAATGTAGATGTTGCGCTACAGTCCTGAAATTTGACGAAAAATCATTTTCGGGCGCCGTAAAAATCCCCTCAAAAATAAATGTGGATAACTTGGAAAAGGTCTAAAACAGGAGTTTAGTAACATATGATATCTATAGAATTGATATTTCCCCTCAAGGATAAAAGGATCTGCGCAAGAGTGGATGAGACCATGTCGATCGGAGATCTCAAGAAGAATCTGGCCAGGATATTGGGGTTGAAAAACGGATGTATTGTTATACCAAATATACCGGAAGGAGAGTCTGATGACATGACTTTAAAGGATGCCGGTATGCATAACGGGAGCGGGGTGATCATTGACGATGTCTGACCTGAGTGCGGATTACATCTTAATGAGGAGCAAAAGAGCGGACCTGTACAGGCTCTATGAGAGGCTCAATGAGGAAGTGGCCGGGATAGGCCGGTATGCGGCGGATCTGGACATATTCTGGGACGGGGCCGCAAATGAGACTTTTAACAAAAAACTTGGCGAAGATCTTGTTGAAATGGGCAGGATCGTTATGGCCATAAGGGAGAGGATAAGGGCTTTTGACAGGATATTCGGCATCTATATGGACAATGAGAAGAAGGTGGCGGATCTTGTCGGCTCATTCGGAAAGAGAAAGTGAAAACAGCCTGAAAAGGTCAGGCGGAAAGGAGGATATATGATGCAGAAGACAAAGTACGAGATCGAGATGGATTTCACAAGAGCAATAAGTCAGGCTCAGGAACTTGAAAATCTGGCTGACAATCTGTCTAGGATCGCAAACTCCGGAGTGGAGTCGGCCCTGCTTGTTTTAAAGAACAGCTGGCGGGGTGATGCAGGTGGGTCAATAGAGCTCGCCGGAAGGAAGACAACAGCGGATATATACAGGACTGCAGACGATCTTATGAAAGTCGCAAGGAACATCAGGTCGACCGCAGATCTCGTATATAAAGCAGAAAAAGCAGCTCTGAATCTATGCTATTGACCCAAATAGTCTATAGTTATGTAAACAAATGAAAGGAGAAATAACATATGTCATTTTATCAGATCGACAGCAGGCAGTTAAGGGGCAAAAAAGATGAACTGATCGGCCTGCTAAGAAGATTTACGCAGGAGAAGGAGACCTTGTGTGCCAAAGAGACGGCTCTTAGGGCCATGTGGGAGGGAGCGGCCAATGAGAAATTCCATGGCCTCTTCGTAAAGAACGCGGGACAGATGGATGCATTTGGTGAAGTAGTGAACCAGTATACGGTCGTGATCGACAATATCGCAGACAGGTATGATACGGCAGAACAGAGGAATCTGGGGAGGGTCATGTAATGGAAGCTATTTTAAAGGTAACACCGGAAAAACTTATGGAAGCAGCGTCGGGGTTTTCCGATACGGAAACCAATATAAGGACTATCACACAGGAGATGATATCGATAGTCGATGCCTTAAAGCCCATATGGCAGGGCGAGGCGGCAACGGGCTTTGCCAACAGGTTCGCCTCCCTTTCGGATGATATGGAAAAGCTCTATGCCATGATAAGAAAACACGCGGAGGATCTGACGGAGATGGCCAAAGAGTATGCCCTGGCAGAGGAGGAGAGCGAGAATCTGGCCGGGTCGCTGGCAACGGAGGCAGTGAGTTGAGTATGCATGTATGCGGACAGACGCTGGTACTGGTGGATAATGATGGAAGCGTTAATGAAGTGAACCAGAAGCTCGTAAATGCCACGCTTAAATACATGTTCTACCATATGCCGGAGGATCGGGCCTTTTGTCTTAACACTTATGAGCATGACATCACGGATGAAGAGACATACAGCACCGAGGCGGGCGATCTGGTATATAAGGCAGACATGGTGGAGTATAAGCAGAAGGACGCAAATCTTACCGATACCCTTTGCGAGGTCATAACCAGGTGGCGCGATTCCGACTTTGCCTGCAGGGATATCCTTGTATTTACCGACGGGCTTGAAGGCGGTGCCTTAAACCATGAAAAAGAGGAACTTTACTATCTGGTCCAGAAATGCTCATATCCCGTTTATATAGTATTCCTTGATCAGGAAAACAATGCCGAGGCAAAAAAGGGACTGCTTTCGATAGCAGTCCCCAGCGGCGGCAGGCTCTATGAGACCGAATTTCCGGGATCTGAGGCGGCAGTGGACAGGCAGCTGTGTGAAAAGATATATGGTGCCATGGCTGATTATTCGGCGGCCAACTGGAAGCAGTACGAGGAAGTATTGACAGAAGAAGCGACGGAAGAGGCTGCAGTCGGCACGGCTCCCGGAGAGGTCTTTGGAAATGACGGGGGTGACCCGGTAGCCAAGGCCGATCCTGTGGCTGATGAGGCCATAAGCGCCAATGAGGATACAGGCCGGGCGCCAAAGGACGAGGCCTCCGCAGAAGAGGCCGGGTGGGACCAAAAGGCCCCTGACCCGGTGGCGGATACCCTTAGCGAAGAGCGGGTGGTATATGAGTACACTCCTCCGGACGACGGCATGGGAGCCTGGGTAATTTCGGCGGCACTTATAGCCGCAGGGCTTGTGGCCGCTGTTTTTGGAAGCTTTGTGATCATGAAGAGGAGAAGAGCCGGCCGGAAGGCCCAAAGGCCCCTTCCCGTGGACAGGGAAGAATACTTTGAAGATTATGAGCTTAAGGGGATGGCAACCGTCGACCTTGCCGGAGAAGGTGATACTGTCTTTTTGGGCGATGATGAAAGAGACAGGGCTACAAGACTGCTTGATGATACGAGGTTTATAAGACTTACGGACAAGGCGGACAGGAGCCGGATCTTTCGCATAATGCTCGGGGCACCCATGACCATAGGCCGGGGAAAGTGTGATGTCAACATACAGGGAGATGATGCCCTGTCAAAACGCCATTGTGAGATATTTGAAAAGGAAGGAAGGGCCTATGTCAGGGATCTTTCCTCGGCCAACGGGACAAAGGTGAACAATGTAAAGGTAAATGAGGACATACTGTCGGACGGCGATGAGCTCACGATAGGGTCCAGAACATATGTGGTGGGACTTATATGACAGGAAGCTACAGCCAGCAGGAGCTTTTGCTCTTATCAAATTATGTTTATATACCCGTTAGCACATCGGGCGGGACAATAGGGCAGATAATAGACAGATACAGGGATACAAACGGTGGCTTTTCCGAGGAAAGCGTCCTTGAGGCCGCGAGGGGAGGCGGTATGACCTGCAGCGACGTTGCGACCGTCTTTTCCGGGCTGGACGCAAGGATAAAGGAAAACCCGGCCTTCGGAAGGCTGTCGGTGTCGAGAAGCCTTGAAGAATATGATGTGAGGGCCCTGTGTTTTACCGATGAGAAGGATAGGAACCCTTGTGTTGTATTCCGGGGAACAGGCGGGACAAAAGAAGCCTGGACCGACAACTTCGAAGGGGCCTTTGAGGAGGACACGAGGCTGCAGAAGGTGGCAGAGGACTTTATAAAGAACGAATGTGCCATATACTCCGATATAGTGGTCACGGGCCATTCAAAGGGCGGCAACCTGGCCCAGTATGTAACGGTTTGCGATGACAGGATAAGCCGGTGCGTATCCTTTGACGGTCAGGGCTTCGGGGATGATTTCATAAAGAAGAACAAAGAGGCCATAGAAGCCGCATCGGGTAAGATCTGCTCGGTATCGGCCTACAATGATTTTGTGAACATACTCCTTACATCCATAGCGGGTACGACTATTTATGTTGAAAACGGGTCATCCGCTGCGGATGCCCATTCATCGGTAACACTTTTTACCCAAAACTCCTTTGATGCAAATGGAGACATAGTAAGCACCAGATCCCGGGGAGGGGTGAGTGCGGTCCTTGATCATATAACGGACAGGATATGCGACCTGCTCTCCCCGCTTGATACAGAAGATAAAAAGACCCTGGGATCCATAGCGGGTTCGGCCATCTCACTGGCTCTTACGACACCGGGGGACAGGCTAAAGGAGGACTGCCTTGCGCCGACCCTTGGCATGATCGTTGCGGCTGTTCTTGAAAAGACAGCCAGGACGGGCAGGATGCTTTTGGAGGACAGACCCCTCCATGCCCGAAGTGTCAGAATAGATACGGCCCTGTGCCGGGATGCTGCCCTAAGGCTTAAAGAGCAGTCTGACCTGATGGAAAAGGTGGCGGGTTCGGTAAATGAGATAAGGCAGAACATGGCATATTCCATCACATCAAAGGTCTGTGCGGAAAACGCCCTTTTAGGGGTATGCTACAGTATTGCCGGTATCCGGTCGGATGTGGGGGCATTGTCGGAGCTGATAACAGATATAGCGGATAACTATGAGAAGACCGAAGAACTAGTGAATCTTGAGGTAACGAAGGTTAGCGGCGATCGTGCGTATGATATCGCCTCTCTGCCTGAATGAATAGGAGACCGTGTCACCGTTTGTAAGCTTAAAGGCTGATCCCTCGGATCCGGTGATGTGATATATGTTCACAAGATCCTTCCTGCAGCGGATGAAGCAGCCGTAGGTATCACACTGCTTTTCCAAAGACTTTATGGGATCTGTCATATCAAGGAAGCTTCCGTCGGATAAAGACAGCCTTGTCAGGAACTTGTCGACCGGTATGGCTCTTACCAGCTCATCATAGCGGATAAAGCGGGTATCCTTCTGGCATCTGACCTCTATGAGGGGTGTCCTGCGGCCCGCCCACTCCAGGGCAACATCCGTAAGATGGCTGAC
>JAILLI010000178.1 GCA_024693225.1 Lachnospiraceae bacterium | reverse complement strand
GAGAGGGTACGTGAGATCGTGATACTTTCAAATGAAATCTTTGAAACCGGGGTCTATACAGACACAGATATCCGGGTTTTTATCGACACGGTCGAGAGGATCATGTACGCCAAGCCCGGTTCTATGGACTTCATATCGCAGTTGATACAGTAACTATCGTCCCAAATCATGAATAGAGGATCGGAAGGCATTACCGTAAAGCAAACGGTTCGCCTTGTTATAGAGTTACTAAAGAAAGCAACCTAATCCTTGGCTTGGCGGTTGCTTTCTTTCATTTCATGATCAATTTTGTCCCTGGCCCGAAACACTATTGCCAGAACAAGTCCGGCGATGGATGTTTTAAAAATTCGACCGTCAGTCGAAAAATATCTTGACATCTCCCATTTACCGTCGTATCATAAGATTACAAAACCGACCGACGGTCGATTATGTTGACCTCTGTATTGTCATACCGCTTAAAGGAACCGGGGACACAAGGGGTTTGTCAGACTTTAAGATTGATTACTAGGAGATTTGATCATGGAACACTATACTTACAGACCTGTCAGGTTTTACCTGATCGTATTTGCCCTTACATGGGGGCCCTGGATATTCGCCATACTCTTTAAGGATACGCCCGCCATGTTCGTACTCATGCTGCTGGGCCTTATAGCGCCCGCTGCCACCGCAGTCGTTACCATCCTGACCTCAAAGAACAGGATGCTTAAGGAAGACCTCAAAAGGAAGCTTGTCGGATGTTACCGCATAAAGCCCCTGTATATCCTTCTTGCAGTCCTGATCTACGGAGCGGTGGTCGCGGTATCGATCGCGGTATCCCTTCTTTTCGGTGGCTCCCCGGACCAGTTTTCCTTTACGGAAGACTTCTCTTTCTCCATTGGTGGGACATCGGCACTTCTCACCATTGTACTGGCATCGGTCATAGAAGAGCTTGGCTGGCGGGGATATGGCGAGGACTCTGTGGGCCAGTATCACAGCTGGTTTACCGAATCTGTCATCTTTGCTGTCATATGGGCCATATGGCACCTGCCCCTCTTCTGGATCCCGGGCACTTATCATTACGGGCTTCGGGAACTGGGCCCCATATATTTTATAAATTTCATGGTAAGCACTCTTCCCGTGGATTTCTTACAGACATGGCTCTATGTGAAGAACCGGCGAAGCATGCTGGCAACCATCATCTTCCATCTCTTTATCAACTTTTTCCAGGAGAAGATAGCCATGACGCCTGAAACCAAGATAATAGAAACAGGGGTCATACTTGTTGCTTCCCTTATTGTGGTATTCGTAAACAAAGATCTTTTCTTTGAAAAAGATCACATAGGAAGGCTGCTTGAGCTGCAGCTTGAGGAGGACGGAAAGGATGAGCGGTAATTTTAAAAAATTCCTCCTCCTATGGGGCGGAGAATTGATATCCTCCATCGGCGGAGGCCTGACCAGCTTCGGTCTGGGTGTTTACATCTTCAATACTACAGGCAGTGCAGCCGGTATGGCCATGGTAACACTTTTCGGCTTCCTGCCCACCCTGGTCCTGGGGATACCTGCAGGTGTACTGGCAGACAGGTATGACAGACGTCTTCTGATGATGATCGGGGACGGGTGTTCCGCTCTTGGAGTGATCTATATCCTTATCGCCATGACAAGGGATGCGGCAACCCTTCCGGTAATATGCACCGGAGTTTTGATAAGTGCCATCTTCTCTGCTCTCCTGGAGCCTTCCTACAAGGCTACCATAACCGATCTTCTGACAGAGGAGGAATACTCAAAGGCCGGAGGACTCGTATCTCTGGCTGGAAGTGCAAGATATCTGATATCTCCCCTTATAGCCGGTCTCCTTCTGACGGTTGCCCATATCAGCCTTCTCCTTATCATCGACATATGTACTTTTCTCCTGACCGTGGTCTGTGTTTTTGTGGTAAGAAATACCATACCGGCCAAAGAACCGGATGCAAAAGAGCCTTTTCTTTCAAGTATGGCCCAGGGATGGAAGATCATAACAGGAAACAGAGGTGTCCTGATCCTGGTCATGGTGTCTTCCCTTATCACTCTCTTCATGGGGATGTTTCAGATACTGGCGGAGCCTTTTATCCTGTCCTTATTTGATGCGGCCACGCTGGGGGTGGCAGAAACGATATGTGCCTGCGGAATGCTCGTTACCGCCCTGTATCTGGGGATCCGGGGCATAGACCGCGGCTATCATAAAAGACTGGCAGCTTCACTCTGCCTCGCAGGGATATTCATATTCTGTTTTGCCCTGTCGCAGAATATCATCCTGATATGCTTTTTCGGCTTTTTGTTCTTTGCCTGCCTTCCGGTGGCAAATAACTGCCTTGACTTCCTGATAAGGACCAATATCCCTTCAGATGTTCAGGGCCGGGCATGGGGTCTGATAGGCTTTCTCTCCCAGACAGGCTATGTGATCGCATATTCCGTCTCGGGTATTGCGGCAGATTCAGTCGGAAATATTCAAAAAAGAGGTGTCGGATACGGAGCAGCGACCGTGATCATGAGCTCCGGTCTGCTGCTTTTTTTCGTATCCCTGACAATGTTCGGAATGAAGAGTATAAAGGGTCTGGAAGCTCCTAAACCATGTCCTTAAGGGCTTCAAAGAGCCGGATGTCAGATTCCGTTACCTTCATGTTTGTGGTAACTCCCTCCTCGCCCGGCTTTGTGACCGTAACCTCAATGACCGTCCCTTCAGGTACCCCGGTCCTGAGCATCATGGCGATAAAGCCGGCAAACTTGGGATGCGTGCTCCGGAAATTATTAAGAGCCCCGAGTATCTGTAACATATTCTGTGGGTTCATACTCATGCGTTTACCTCCGTTTTCGCAAATTCTTCATCTTCACTATTCTATCACCCGATCGACTTCCTGTGTATGAATGCGATCTTCTTTTTTGAGTGATATTGGTTTACATAACTCAATTCTCCGCCTTCATGTTCCCTTTCAGATCTGCTGCGTCGACACCATCAGAGTCTTTTGACCCTGTCGGCTTGTGTATGGTACAATATACATGGTCATATCTGTTTCATACAGACCGCGGCAGTTTGAACATGCCGGTGAAGATTATCTCCAATGCGCCGGTAGTTCAAGGTTTGTCAGGTTTTCTGTACAAACCTGACATGTAGCTTCAGCCCATCTGCCGAAGGCAGTTTTGATTGGACTGGGGGTTGATCGGGGGAGGTGATCATATGAAAAAATTTCTCGGTATCATCATAGCCCTGCTCGTTGTGGGCGGCATAATCGGTGCTGTCGTTCTCACCAAATATCTCTCAAGGATCCCGGACAATCCGCCCGACACAATAGGTAACACCTCGGGGAATCTGAACAATAAGGGGCTTTTCTGCGAGAGTGACGGCTATATATACTATTCCAACATCTACGATAACAACTACCTTTACCGCATGGAGACAAACGGGACCAACTCCGAGCTTTTAGCCGATGTCCCCGTCTCCTATATCAACGCTGCAGGCGACTATCTCTACTTTTACTTTGATGACCCCGGCGGCACCAAGTTCATGGGTATAGCTGGAAGGATGAGCGGCATTTACCGTCTCAAAAAGGGAGAAAAAGACTTTGTCTGCCTTGACAAATGCACATCCGGTGTCCTTAATCTGATCGGCAGCACTCTCTACTATGAGCACTACGACAACACTAACGGGATGGAGCTCTACCACTCCTCTCTCGATGGAAAGGATAAGGGTCTGGCATTAGGTGAGATCGTAAACCCCGCATGTGTGATCGGGGGAGATATCTACTACAGCGAGCAGGATTCCCAGCTTCTGAAGATCTACCGGCCCGGAAGTGTTGAGGGCAGATATTTCATGGATTATCCGGTCTACAATCCGGTTGTTGACGGGGACGATCTTTATTTCATGAACATGACCGATGATTACTGCCTCTACAGATATTCCCTTTCCGACGGGCATCTTACCAGGATCACTGACGAGAGGATAGATACCTTCAACGTGTTCGGCGGTGTGATCTTCTACCAGAGAAACCGCGATCCCGCACTCATACGTGTGAACTCTGACGGCTCTGATGCAATGGTCATAGCGGAAGGCAATTACGAGAATATAAACTGCACCTCTAATTTTACTTTCTTCTCGCCCTTCAAGCAGAAGGAGATATATATGACCTACACCTTCGGCGGAAACGGTGAGACCGCCCTCTTTTCCCCCTGACGGACCTGTCATGGACCGGCCGGGCTAATGCTTTGTAAGCTCTCTTACAAGGTTGGGGGCTATCTGGCGCAGGGGATCGAGAACAAAATCACGGTTTAACATATCAGGATGGGGGATCGTAAGATCCTCCTCATCCATTTCCAGATCATCATACAGCAGTATGTCCAGGTCCAGTGTCCTCGGACCCCAGTGCTCTTTTCTGACACGGTTTGCATCTTCCTCGGCCCTGTGGATAAGATCGAGCAGTTCATGCGGCGTGAGGATGGTCTCCAGCTTTACGGCTCCGTTTAAAAAATCGTCCTGATCCGTTTTGCCGTAAGGCTTTGTCTCTATGAGCGAAGATTCTTTAAGGATCCTAACACATTGGTCCTTTTTCAGAAAAGCGATACCGTCTCTGAGGTATTTTTCCCTGTCTCCCATATTGGAGCCTATGGACAGATAGACCGTATGCCACCTGCGCTTTACCGTGATGCTGACACATTCAAGCGGAAGGCCTATGGGGGCCCATGGTTTTCTGACGGTCACTTCGGCTTCCCTGACTATCTTATGATCAAGAAGAAGCTTTTGGGCCAGCCGCTCGGCAACGGTCTCAATAAGCCTGCACCTGTTTGTCTTCATCCATTTGGTTATATCCGAACAGACCTTTGCGTAATCCACAGACTTGTTGAGATCATCCTCTCTGCCTGCAGAAGAAGCATCAAAATACATCACGACACTTATCAGGAACTTCTGTCCCAGACTTACCTCCTCCTGAAAGATCCCGTGATTTGCAAATACTTCAAGATTATCAATCCTTAAACTGTCCATCTTCATCCTCACATACAGCTCTTAACATACGTATGGCCCTGACATTGTCAGCCACATCATGTACCCTCACTATAAAAACGCCTGCAAATGCCGCGAGCACGGTCGTCACTATGGTGCCGGCCAGCCTGTCCTTTATACATGGAGCATCTGTCGCACGCTCTATGACGCTTTTCCTTGAACATCCCAGAAGGATGGGATATCCGGTCTGTGTGATCACCGGCAGCTCGTTGAGTATACGCAGATTTTCCTCATAAGTCTTGCCGAAGCCTATGCCCGGGTCCAGTATTATCTTATCCTCACTTATACCGGCTTCCACAGCACTTTCGGCCATCTTTATGAGTTCTTCCCCGAATTGGTTGACATAATTTTTCTCGTATGTCATTACAAATACTGCATCCGTTTCCTTTACGACTTTTATCATATCAGCATCTGCAGCAAGTCCGGATACGGAATTGATGATATCGGCGCCCGCTGCCATCGCCGCTGCAGCAACCGACGGCTTGGTCGTATCGACTGATATGGGGATACCGGATACCTTCCTTATGGCTTCTATCACGGGGACTACCCTTTGTATCTCAA
This sequence comes from Lachnospiraceae bacterium, assembly GCA_024693225.1. GTDB lineage: Bacteria > Bacillota > Clostridia > Lachnospirales > Lachnospiraceae > UBA2868. The sequence continues at coordinate 3,209 of JAILLI010000178.1, read as the reverse complement.
TATCAGCAGGAACCGGTTCATACCCGGGCCTTGTCGACTCACCGCCTACATCTATGATATCCGCGCCCTCCTTAACCATCTTCATGGCATGTTCAAGTGCGGTCGGATTTGAGTTATGTAAACCACCATCCGAGAATGAATCCGGTGTGACGTTCAGTATACCCATCACATATGTATTTTTCTTAAGATCAAGATCCTTATCTCTTATCTTCATAAGTTCACGGCCTTTAATACAATATCCTTAAAGAGGTCCAGATAGGACAGGGAGCCGCATGCCACTACAGCAGGCAATATTCCGGACGCTTTACGGTCTTGGGCCTCCTGAAGGGCAAAAGCTGCCGCATCATCCATGCTCTTGCATTCTCTGACATCTTCACAATATCTGCGGGCGCAAGCGGCAAGTTCAGATGCAGGCAGTGCGCGCTCATTGTCCGGGGTCTGCGTGGCGATGATCATCACAGCTCCACCGGCAAGACACTTTATGACTTTTTCATATTCCTTGTCGGCAAATACTCCCAGGACAAGGATGACCTCGTATCCGGCAAGGCATTCATCCATGCTTATCCTGAGCTTTTGTGCGGCATCGGCATTGTGAGCCCCGTCAACTATGATGAGCGGATCGGCACTTATGGGTTCAAACCTGTATGGCCATCTTGCTTTTTTCAGTCCGGATCTTATGGCTTTTGCATCTATCCTGCAGCCCTCCGGCAGATCTTTGTCTCTTATGACCGAAACCGTACGCAGGGCAAGCGCTGCATTCTCCGCCTGAAATGCTCCGTTCAGGCCTATTATGTGATCATGGAACTCTTCATAGGTTACGCTCTGACCCTGCGGGAACATATCCCTCCGGTGGATCGCGTCTTTTTTTACAATATGGAGTGGGCTGCCGGTAATGCCGCATCTCTTTTCTATCGCATCCCTTACTTCCTTCCCGGAATCTGCTGCAATGACCGGACAGTCATCTGTGATGATACCTGCCTTTACCGTTGCTATTTCCGACAGGGTATTTCCCAGATACTGCATATGATCGTAGGATACGCTTGTTATGACGCAGCTTATCTTCTTCCTAATGATGTTTGTAGCATCATCCTTTCCTCCCATACCGCATTCGACCACGGCCAGATCGCATCCCGACTTTTGAAAATACACAAAAGCCACGGCAGTCTCAAGCTCAAACTGCGTGGCCCCGTCGCCGGTATCCTTTATCATTTCTTCGTTGGCAGCTGCAACAGTTGAGACACAGGCGGCATAATCCTTTTCGGATATAAGCCGGCCGTTTATCCTGTAATGGTCCCTTATGCCGCAAAGTGCCGGTGAGTTGTACATTCCGACCTTAAGCCCGCCCTCTGCAAGTATGGATCCTATAAAGCATGACGTGCTTCCCTTACCGTTTGTCCCTGCGACATGGATAAATGAAAGCATATCCTGCGGATCACCAAGGATCGCGCAGAGTGCCCGGATACGCTCAAGCCCGGGTCTGCTCCCGAACTTTGCAGCATCTTCTATATAGTCACAGGCTCTGCCGTAATCAAAAACATCATCCGATATCATCGATCGCTTCCGCAGCATCCGAGTTCAGGCTCATTGTTGTGAGAGTCCTGCGCCTCATCCGCATCTTTTCCGATTTTTCCAGAATGAAGTTCTTGACCTGGGCTGCTCTTCTGATATGGGTAAGCTTCATAACCTTGTCTGTTGTATCCGATGTATAACAAACAACGGTCCCAAGGCCTGCCATCTTTTCAAACAGGGAACGCTCGAGCTGCACATCCACGATCTTATACATGTAGCAGTCATTGATGACCGTATTAAGGAGGCCCTTCTGGGTAGTCAGTATCTCATCCTTCAGGATGTACTTGGTAAAGGTCCAGGGCAGGCCGAACAGAAGCCAGCGCTTACGTTCGACAAAGACCGGCGCCTCGTCCTGATACTTAAGATCCGGATCTCCTACTTCCTTTTCACGTGTTTCCTCGATGATATTCTTCTCTTCTGCCATTATCCTGCTCCTTCCCATCTGTATAAATCAATGACTATAAGATTATACAATGCTTTTCTCCTGTCGGCAAGAAAAGGTGAATCAGGGAACCGGCCCCTGATCGAGGGCGTAATTTGTCATTGCAAAAACACAAAATATAGGTTATGATACCCCATGACAGCTTGAAGCGACCACAATATATGGAGATGCCGTATCATCCCGTCCTTATGCATGACCGGGCCCATGGCAGATCCGGCATCAGCAGAAAAAAGGAGGTATACATGGAAGCATTAGAGAATATCCGCACAAGAAGAAGCATACGTAAATTTACAGATGAACCCGTAGACCATGCAACCCTTGAGAAGATCGTGGAAGCAGCTTCCTGGTCCCCTTCATGGAAGAACACACAGATCGTAAGATACATAGCCATCGAAGATCCTGCACTCAAGGATAAGATCGCAAAGGAATGTACAACCGGCTTTACATACAATGCGGGCACAATGGAAAGCGCACCCATGCTGGTTGCAGTTACTGTCATCAAAGGCAGGTGCGGTTTTGAAAAGGACGGAAGCTTTACAACATCCCGCAAGGATACCTGGCAGATGTTTGATGCGGGCATCGCATCCCAGACCTTCTGTCTGGCCGCCCACGAATACGGGCTCGGTACCGTCATCATGGGAATATTTGATGATACTCTCTCCGATGTACTCGAGGTCCCCGATGACCGGGAACTCGTCAATATCATCTGTATCGGACATCCCGCAGAGTCGCCCGAAATGCCCAGGAGGAAACCGGTTTCGGATCTGCTTACTTACAAATGAATCTTTGAAGTTCCCTTTCCGGGAACTTCTTTTTTATATGTCATGACAAATTCGTGACAGGCAAAGCGCCACATATCTCACATTATATGTGAGATGCCGTCCGGCGAGGACTGAGCGGGTACGGCACATTAATCAACTATCATAATAAAGGAGTATAAAATGCGACACCTTATGAGCCCCATGGACTTTTCCGTGGAAGAACTGGACAAACTGATGGATCTGGCCGAAAAGATCTACAAGGATCCGGCCGCCTATGCGCATAAATGCGACGGAAGGATACTGGCCACATGCTTTTACGAGCCGTCAACAAGAACACGGCTGTCATTTGAATCTGCAATGCTCCGGCTCGGGGGACAGGTTCTCGGCTTTGCGTCAGCTGATTCATCGAGTGCCGCAAAAGGCGAGAGTGTATCCGA
>JAILLI010000086.1 GCA_024693225.1 Lachnospiraceae bacterium | reverse complement strand
AAAACCGTCCAGTACATATCCCTTGGAACAGTCGTCCTTTGATACCCTGTCAAGGAGGATACGTACTGTCAGATCGTCAGGGACCAGCTGGCCCTTGTCCATGTATCCCTTGGCTTCTTTTCCCAGATCCGTCCCTTCCTTGATATTGGCACGGAAGATGTCACCTGTTGAAATATGGGGGATCCCATACTTTTCAGCTATGAGCTTTGCCTGTGTTCCTTTTCCGGCGCCCGGGGCGCCAAGCATTATTATCTTCAAAATAAACTCCTACATCAATAAACAGATTATGAAGGTCGCTCGCCGATTTGGGTCGACTTTAATCATTTAAGAAACCTTTATAGTTACGTACGAGCATCTGTGATTCGATCTGCTTCATGGTCTCAAGTATAACGCCGACGATGATTATAAGGCTCGTACCACCGAATGATACGCTTGCGCCGAAGAGCCCGTTGAAGATGATCGGGATCATGGCTACGATGATAAGTCCTACAGCACCGATGAATACGATGTAATTGAGTACCTTGTTAAGGTATTCCTGGGTGGGCTTGCCGGGACGTGTACCCGGAATGAAACCGCCCGACTTCTTCATGTTCTCGGCAACCTCCATGGGATTGAAGGTTATGGATGTATAGAAATATGCAAAGAACACTACAAGCACCACATAGAAAAGGGCACCCCATGAATATACCCATGCACCTTTTTTGAACCAGTTGCCTGAATTAAGGAAGTACAGGAACTTCTGCCAGCCCGTTGCATTTCCCTTTCCGAAGAAAGAAGAGATAACGCCGGGAAGCTGCAGGAGGCTTGACGCAAAGATAATGGGGATAACACCGCCGGTGTTTACCTTAAGAGGTATATGCGTCGACTGTCCGCCAACCATCTTGCGGCCCTGTACCTTCTTGGCATACTGTACGGGGATACGTCTTTCCGCGCCGTTAAGGATGACCGTAAGGATCACCGTAACGACTATGACTGCCGCGATGATGGCTATGGCGATCGTTCCCGCACCATATTTATGACCCTCAAACTGAGGTGTTACAAACTGCTTCCATAATGAAGCCAGATCCTCGGGGATCCTTGAGATGATGTTGATGGTAAGGACTATTGAGATACCGTTTCCGACACCTCTCTCCGTGATCCTCTCACCTATCCACATAATAAATGCGCTTCCTGCCGTAAGAGCAGTGATAACCATGATAACATTGAGCGCATTGTATTCCTGCAAAAGGCCCTGACGGCCGAAGCCAATGGCCATTGCACTTGATTCCATAAGAGACAGACCTACCGTCACGTAACGTGTGATGGATGCGATCTTCTTTCTTCCGTCCTCACCTTCGCGCTGCATCTCTTCAAGCTTTGGAATGGCTATCGTGAGCAGCTGCATGATGATGGATGATGTGATGTACGGTGTGATGTTAAGAGCGAACACCGACATCTTCAAAAACGATCCTCCCGTAAAGGCGTCCATAAAACTGAATGCGTCACCGGTCTGCTGTGAGAACCAGTTTGCAAAATAGTTTCTGTCAACGCCGGGAACAGGAAGTTCGCAGCCAAGCCTTACTACCACGAGCATGAGCAGCGTGAATATGAGCTTGCTTCTGATATCCTTTATCTTAAAGGCGTTTTTTACAGTTTCAAGCATTAGATCACCTCAGCTTTTCCACCAAGGCCCTCGATCTTTTCCTTAGCTGATGCTGAGAAAGCATTTGCCTGGACCGTAAGCTTCTTGGTAAGTTTTCCATACCCGAGTATCTTAACGCCATCCCTGGGATTCTTGATGATCCCTACTTCCTTCATGGCGTCTACTGTCACAGTCGCACCATCTTCAAACACTTCAAGCTTGGACATATTGATGGCAACGATGTCCTTAGTATTCCTGTTTAAGAATCCTCTCTTGGGGATCCTTCTGTATAACGGCATCTGACCACCTTCAAAACCGATCCTGGGTGCTCCGGAACGTGCCTTCTGTCCCTTGTGTCCCTTACCGGCCGTCTTACCGTTTCCTGAACCGTGTCCGCGTCCTCTTCTAAAATTATCGCTTTGCTTTGAGCCTTCTGCCGGCCGTAAATTGGATAATTCCATAGCAAGACCTCCTTCTCTTCCTGTTATGCCTCTTCAACCTTAACCAAATGACAAACCTGTCTGCACATCCCGCGTACCGCATCATTGTCGGGAAGCTCATTGGAACTTCCAAGCTTATGAAGGCCGAGTGCTTTGACGGTTGCTCTGTGTTTCGGAATAGCTCCGATAGGTGATTTAACTAAAGTAACCTTTATCTTCTTATCAGCCATTTTAGTATCCTCCTTAGCCGATTATCTCATCCACTGATTTGCCGCGGAGCCTTGCAACTTCCGCGGGAGTCTTGAGCTGACGCAGAGCATCGATCGTTGCGAGAACAACGTTCTGCTTGTTGTTTGAACCCAGAGACTTGGTACGGATGTTCTTGATCCCGGCCATCTCACATACGTTACGTGCAGGACCGCCTGCGATAACACCGGTACCTTCGGGAGCTCTCTTTATGAGCACATGAGCACCGCCGAATTTGCCTATGAAATCATGTGTGATACTCTTATTCTCATCCAAAGGAACCTCGATAAGGTTCTTCATTGCGTCTTCTTTGCCCTTGCGGATGGCTTCGGGGATCTCGGCTGCCTTGCCAAGACCTGCACCAACATGGCCATTTTCATCACCGACTACGACAAGTGCGGTAAATCGCATGTTACGTCCACCCTTAACAACCTTTGTTACACGCTTGATTGTAACAACCTTATCATTTAATTCCAAACTGTTCGGATCTATTATCTGACGTTTCATGTATACGTTACCTCCTAGAATTTAAGGCCAGCTTCTCTTGCCGCCTCAGCGAGTGCCGCAACCTTGCCCTGATATATAAAGCCGCCTCTGTCAAAGACTACCTCCTCGATGCCCTTTTCCAAAGCACGCTTTGCTATAACACCACCCAAATATGCAGCCGCATCAACATTGTTTGTCTTCTCGAGCTCCGACTTGACATCCTTCTCAACCGTTGATGCCGATACAAGCGTGTTACCGACTGTATCATCGATGATCTGAGCATACATATGATTATTGCTGCGAAATACAGAAAGGCGGGGTCTTTCGGCTGTACCTGAAAAACGGTTGCGCATCCTGTTGTGTTTTTTGATACGAACTTCTGCTCTTGATTTTTTGCTAACCATTCTCTACACCCTCCTTCTTTATTTCTTACCGGTCTTACCGACCTTACGTCTGATATGCTCATCGGCATATTTGATACCTTTGCCCTTGTAAGGCTCGGGTCTTCTCTTGTCTCTGATCTCGGCAGCGTATTGTCCTACCTTTTCTTTATCGATGCCGCGAACGAAGATGATGTTCGTTCCCTCGACAACCGTTTCAACTCCTTCGGGATCTTCCATCTCAACGGGATGTGAATATCCGAGGTTGAGAACAAGCTTCTTACCCTGCTTGGTTGCCCTGTAACCGACACCGTTAACTTCCAGTTTCTTTTCGTACCCGTTGGTAACACCGATGACCATGTTGTTGATAAGTGTCCTGGTCAGTCCGTGGAGAGATTTGTTCCTCTTCAGATCATTGGGTCTTGCAACCGTGATCTCGGCTCCTTCAGCCTTGATCTCCATTTCGGAAGCCATTACACGCTCCAGTGTACCCTTGGGACCTTTTACAGTCACTTTATTATTTTCTGCAATATCCACAGTTACGCCTGCCGGTATCGCGATTGGCATTTTTCCTATACGTGACATGCCCGTACCTCCTGTATATTCTAATAAGACATTACTACCATACGAAAGCGAGAACCTCGCCGCCTACTCCTGCCTTGCGTGCTTCCTTATCTGTAAGCACACCGTTGTTTGTGGAAATGATGGCGATTCCAAGTCCGCCGAGAACTCTGGGAAGCTCGTCCTTGCCTGCATATACGCGCAGTCCGGGCTTACTGATCCTCTTCAGTCCCGTGATGATCTTCTCATCCTTATCTTCGCCATACTTAAGGGTTATCTTGATGTTCTTGAAAGAACCCGAGTCAACCACATCATATTTCTTGATATATCCTTCGTCCAAAAGAATCTGTGCGATCGCCAGCTTCATTTTTGATGAAGGAACATCTACCGTATCATGCTTTGCAGTATTTGCATTACGTATCCTCGTAAGCATATCTGCAATGGGATCACTCATTGTCATTTTACTTCCTCCTTATAAAGCTCTGAGACGATTACCAGCTTGCTTTCTTAACGCCGGGTATCTGTCCCTTGTATGCCAGTTCACGGAAACAGATCCTGCAGATCCCGTATTTTCTCAAATACGCATGGGGACGACCGCAGATCCTGCAACGTGTATATTCTCTCGTAGAGAATTTGGGCTTACGCTGCTGTTTTACCTTCATTGACGTTTTGGCCATGAAATGTTTCCTCCTTCTATCCTTCCCTATTTGGCAAAGGGCATACCGAACTGTGCCAGCAGCTCTCTTGCCTCTTCATCTGTCTTCGCTG
>JAILLI010000070.1 GCA_024693225.1 Lachnospiraceae bacterium | reverse complement strand
CTGTAACCGTCTCCGCCGCAGGCATGATTATGGCAGGACATGCCCCGTGAGTATAGTCATAGAGGGCTGCGAGCTAGTGCTAAATGTATGGCTGTTCCGGTCCTGATTTTCCGAACCACCGGCACATTTCAGATCACCTTCTGTGATGCACGAAAGATGCGCTTGTTGCAGAAATTGAACAGGCGGGTGTCATTTATGACATGAAACCCCAAACTTTGACAAGGGCCTTGCATAGATATCAGGATAAACTCGGCATAGAACGTTTTCGCTTGCACGACTTTAGGCATTATTTTGCATCATACGCTCATTCCTTGGGTATTCCTGGCGTTTATATCATAAAGGCCGGGGGATGGAAGACGGATCATGTTATGAAAACAGTTTATCGTGATGTTTTGAAGGATAAAAACCTTGAAATGCAGCGTAAAAAATCACGGACAATCTGCTTCCTATTTCGTGACAAGTTTCGTGACAAGTTTTTATAAAGAGGGGCTTGAAACCCGCAAATTTACGTTGCTAAAATCGGAGTTAAAATCCGGTGTTAAATGTCTAAAAAACCCCGTAAACAAAGCGTTTACAGGGGTTTTCTAATAAGGTGGATAGTGGGACTCGAACCCACGGCCTCCAGAGCCACAATCTGGCGCGCTAGCCAACTGCGCCATACCCACCATACCATATGGAATGTTGCCGGACCCGCTCACGCGGCGCTCCAAACAAGGACGCTCGGACATCTGGATCCTGCTTCGCAGGATAGGTCCTCGCGGTGTAGACAGACTTCTTCCCAGCTTGCTTTGCAAGCCGGGCCCCTTCTATCTACATATGCCCGAAGGGATTCGAACCCCCGACCCACGGCTTAGAAGGCCGTTGCTCTATCCAGCTGAGCTACGGACACACACTTACGGCACCTGTCAGTGCCACGCTCCATAATATCGCATTCCAATACTTCCGTCAAGGATAATATTCTTATCAGCGGTTCAGATGATCATAACGTCCGGTCCCTGCACATCTGCCCACTGCAAACCAGAATATCGGGGTACACAGCTGAAAAGCGAGCATGTTGGAACCGATGGACTGAAGAAGTGCGACTGTTATGATACCAGCCTCAACGTAATGACTTCGTATATTCTTTATACCGTTTGACAATACCTGTATAAGAAGGAATATGAAGATCGATATACCGATGACACCGTTTTCGCAGTAAAGCTTCACAAGCCCGCCGTCAGCGATGACATGGGCATCCTCGATCCCTATCGCCCTGTGCCCGTTCGCACCGAGGCCGTTGCCGATCCACGAACTGTACATGTTATTGACCGCCGCGACCCACTGTTCGCTCCGCTGGGATATCGCAGTCGGGAGTGAGATGATCCTGTACCAGAATTTCAGTATGAACTCAAATCTTACCGCGCAGATCAGCGCGAATACCGCCGCGATCGCGATCAGCTCGAACACAAAATACTTCCTGTTTATAAGATCAAGCTTGAAAAACAGCAGATAGTTTATATATACGAGCACGAGTGCCGCTGCCACAAGACCGCTTCTCTGATTGGCCATGACAGCAAACAGGAAGCATGCAGTGATCGTTGCCACGGCAAAGATGATATCCTTTTTCTCATCCGCAGTGCCTTCCCGGTCATTTTCCTTCGCTCCGCTTCCAAGAAAATAAGATCCCGCCAGCATACCGGCGACCGTGATGAACGATAGGCATGTGCTCCCGACGACCGAATGCATGCGGACACGCATCGTCGGTGCGTCAGCCTTTGAAATGTAACTCCATCTGTACGCCCAGTCGCAGTAAAACTGCGGCGCCGTGATGTAAAGGACGACTCCGAGTATCCCAAGCAGCAGCATGGCATACAGATAATTGCGATACCATATCCTTACCCTTGTATCTTCCGATCTTCCGACAAAATAAAAAATAATGGGAAACGATGATGATACGAACTCATTTATAAAAACCGATAAGGGATATCCGCCGAGTGTCAGCCATATCACGGACAATATCTGATAAGCAAAAAAAGCGATGGCGAGCATGTCACACATTCCGCAGGGTTTTATCTGCTTACCTGCCACAAGCTGTGCGAGCACGAGCACCATCAGAAACGCACCGAAAACACCCGGCCGCATTCCCGTAAAGACGAGAGTTGTGACATAGCCGAGTGCTGTCAGGATATAATATATTTCAGAGATCTTGATTTTTTTCATCTTAGAAATTTCGCGAACACATAGTTCCCGTAATCTATTCCCATATCCGTAAGCGTGAGCGAACTGGCACCTTCATATACAAGTCCCTGCGCCACAAGATCGTCTATGACATCGCCGTATATGCTCCTTACGGTGACACCGAACTGTTTCTCGAAAGCATCCGTATCAACACCTTCCATCATACGAAGGCCAAGATACATCGTTTCCTCGATCATATCCTTTCGTGAAAGGATCGAGGACTCCTCTCTTGTAAGCGGGTTGGCAAGGTACTTTTCAAGGTCCTTTGTATTACTGCACCTTTCGTCACCGCCCGCTGCCGGAAGGCAGGAGCTCGCACCCAGTCCCATTCCGAGATAGTATTTTCTCTTCCAGTATCCCGTATTATGCACGCTCTCATGACCGGGTTTTGCAAAATTGGATATCTCATAATGCCTGTATCCGTTCGACTTGAGCATATCCACGGTCATCCAGTACAGTTTGCGTTCGGTCTCCTCTCCGACGACAGGCCCTTCAACATCGCCGAACTGCTCAAAAAACGGCGTTCCCCTTTCTATTATGAGACTGTATGTGCTCACGTGCTCGGGGTTTAAGGATATGACCTTTTGCATCGTTTGCTCCAGCATATGCTCGTTCTGTCCGGGAATTGCCGTCATGACGTCAACGCTGATGTTTTTAAATCCCGCACGCCTCGCATTATCAAAACATGCCTCAAAATCCTCGGGTGTATGTATCCGCCCCAGAAGCTCAAGCTCACTTCTGTGCATTGACTGCATCCCTATGGAAAGCCTGTTAAAGCCGATCCCGCGCAGGAAATGGAGCATATCCCTGTCGGCACTTTTCGGATTGACTTCGACTGTGACTTCCGCATCCGGCGCAACCCTGTATTCCTGACTTACGGTCGCAAATATGTCACCGAGCTGTTTTGCCGAAAGTGTGCTCGGAGTACCGCCTCCGATATAGATCGTAGTGATCGCATCCTCCCTTCCGACACTGCCGGCACGTCCGCGTATCTCACGCATGAGAGCGTTCACATACATCTCCCTGACATGCGGATCCGCAGGCGCGGAGAGGAAATCACAATAATTGCATTTACGTTCACAAAAAGGTATATGTATATATATCTGCATAATACTCCAATGTCGCTCGCCATTTGGTCCGACTTCGTCGAAAGGGCTCGCGGGTACAGACAGGTTCTTCCCACTATGTGGACCCCTGCTGCCTACGTATCACTGTCCAGCTTCAATACGCTCATGAAAGCCTTCTGCGGGATCTCGACGCTGCCGATCTGGCGCATGCGCTTCTTTCCCTCTTTCTGCTTTTCAAGGAGCTTCTTCTTTCTTGTTATATCACCGCCGTAGCATTTTGCAAGCACATCCTTGCGGACAGCCTTGACGGTCTCCCTGGCTATTATCCTGCCGCCTATCGCAGCCTGTATCGGTATCTCGAACAGGTGCCTCGGTATCTCTTCCTTCAGCTTCTCACACATCTTGCGGCCGCGTTCGTAGGCACTGTCCGCGTGAACGATGAATGAAAGCGCATCGACTTCTTCATGATTTACGAGTATATCAAGCTTTACGAGCTTTGACTGTTCATATCCCTTAAGTTCGTAGTCAAACGATGCATATCCTCTGGATCTTGATTTTAATGCATCGAAAAAATCATATATGATCTCGTTGAGCGGAAGCTCATACTTGAGAAGAGCACGTGTCTCCTCTATGTATTCCATGGAAAGATATCTTCCGCGTCTGGTCTGGCAGAGGTCCATGATCGGACCTACAAAATCCTTTGTCACCATGATCTCCGCAGATACGACCGGCTCCTCCATATACTCGATCTCCGACGGATCCGGAAGATTTGTCGGATTTGTAAGGTCTATGACCTCGCCATTTGTCTTATATACTTTATATACAACACTCGGTGCTGTCGTAACAAGATCGAGATTGTACTCTCTCTCCAGTCTCTCCTGCACGATCTCCAGGTGGAGGAGTCCGAGAAAACCGCAGCGGAATCCAAACCCGAGAGCGACCGAGGTTTCAGGCTCATAGTTAAGTGACGCATCATTAAGCTGGAGCTTCTCAAGTGCATCGCGAAGATCCGGATATTTTGCGCCGTCTGCCGGATACACTCCGCAAAACACCATCGACAAGACCTTCTTGTATCCGGGAAGCGCCTCGCTGCACGGTCTGTCGTCATCGGTGATCGTATCACCGACCATCGTATCCCTGACGTTCTTTATCGATGCCGTAAGATATCCGACCATACCTGCCGAAAGCTCGTCGCACGGTATGAACTGTCCGGCACCGAAAGTCCCGACTTCAACAACCTCGGATACCGCACCCGTAGCCATCATGCGTACCTTCGTTCCGCGGCGGACCTTACCGTCCATCATCCTGAAGAATACGATAACACCCTTGTATGGATCATAGATCGAATCAAATATCAGCGCTTTTAGCGGTGCGTTTTCATCGCCTGTCGGTGCAGGTATCTTGTTTACTACCGCCTCAAGCACATCATCAATGCCAATACCGAGCTTGGCCGAGATACGCGGGGCATCCTCCGCCTCAATGCCTATGACGTCCTCTATCTCGCTTATCACGCGTTCGGGTTCGGCCGATGGAAGATCTATCTTGTTTATGACAGGAAAAACATCAAGATCGTGATCGAGAGCAAGATAAACGTTAGCGAGCGTCTGCGCTTCGATCCCCTGCGCAGCATCAACGACGAGTATCGCGCCGTCACATGCGGCAAGCGATCTGGAGACCTCATAGTTAAAATCAACATGTCCCGGGGTATCGATAAGGTTGAAGGTATATTCCTCACCGTTTTTTGCCTTATATATCGTTCTTACCGCCTGGGATTTTATCGTGATCCCGCGCTCTCTCTCCAGATCCATGTTGTCGAGCACCTGCTCCTGCATCTGGCGCTCGGTAAGAAGACCGGTCTTTTCGATGATACGGTCGGCCAGTGTTGATTTTCCATGATCTATATGTGCGATTATGCAAAAATTTCGAATGTGTTTCCGGTCCATTTTAAAACTCTCTTTTTATACGATTGCTTTGCAATCGTCAACACTCATTCGAGAACATAAAAAACATAAAAGGGACACTCACATGACGGTATGAGTATCCCCTTTGGTCATAATTATTCACTGTATCATCAGGCCATCTTGTTAACGGCTGCTGACAGACGTGAGATCTTTCTTGATACTGTGTTCTTGTGGTAGACGCCTTTTGAGCAGGCTCTTGAAAGTTCGCCGGTCGCAACACGCAGTGCTTCGGCAGCAGCTTCCTTGTCACCTGACTCTATTGTCTGGTATACCTTTTTAACATATGTCTTAACCTTTGACCTGATTGCCTTATTGCGCTCGGTCCTGGTGTTGATAACAAGAATTCGCTTCTTTGCGGATTTAATGTTTGCCACGCTTACACCTCCTATCAAACAGACTAGGGACTTGCACCCCGTACTCAGGCGGAATGAGACACGTGTATCCCACATGAGCACACTCGTACATTTTATGCGTATTACCTGTATCTGTCAAGATATTTTTCGCCTGTTACACGGCTTTTTTCGTGCTTTTTTTAACCTCTTATCCGGCTTTTACGCTTTCGTGGCAGATCCTGCCCCCTGACCGTAACCTTCCGGCTCTTTGTCCCGGGTGACGGCTTAGGCCTCTTCTTCGCTGTCAGGTCCTTTTGCGACAGTATCGGCATCTGCGGCATCTTCAAGAGGTGCGGCATCTTCTTCAGCCTCAGCCGTCTCTTCCTGCGCAGCCTCTGTATCTTCTTCAGGTTCAGTCACTTCTTCACCCGCGGCTTCTGTATCTTCTCCGGCCTCAGCCGCCTCTTCCTGCACTGTCCCGGCGTCTTCCTCCGGCTCTTCTTCAAAATCGTCCGGATCAGTCGGAGCCTCAAGCTCCTTTGCTGCCTCTTCGCGGGCGGCCTCTTCTTCAGCCTTCCGCTCCTCGGCCCGCTTAACGGCTTCTTCGGTCCTCTTGCGCTCTTCCTCGGCTGCAGCAGCCGCCTCCCGGGCCAGTTTTGCCTCGGCCGCCCTTCTTGCCGTGATCACGGGATCCTCCTCGGGATCCTCCTCAACCCTTTCAACTTCATAAGGGAACTTAAGGTTCCAGGCTGCCCTGATATTATCCATGAGCTGCATCATGAAAAGGGTATCATAATGGGTCATCTCCGGGCACTCTATCCGGCCTTCCTGAATGGCCTTCATGGCCGAATATACCTCGTACTCGTAACCTGTGACCTGCATGGGAGCCGCGTATTCTGCCACTACCCTCCGCTCTAAGTTATAGACCTTGATGGTCTCAAAGTTGTTTATGTTCTCTATCTCAATAAAACCGTTGGTTCCGTTTATGAAGCCCCGCCTGTCCGTCTGGGCCAGCATGGTGGCATAAAGGGTCGCCATCCGGCCGTCCCGGTAGGTCAGCATGATGGTTTCCTGGGCATCAACGCCCGAAGGATATCTGACACAGTTTGCGGCCATGCTCTCTATATCGTTTCCGAAGATCATGGAAGCAAAGTTGAGCACATATACCCCAAGATCCAGGAGGGCTCCTCCGCAAAGTGACGGCTTGACCAGTCTTTTTACGTGCTCTAAGGGATATCCCAGATTTGCCGCAAGCGAGGTGGGCTTGCCTATGATGCCCGAATTGACGACTTCCCTGATCTTATCCGCCATGGGCATATACCTGATCCACATGGCTTCGGTAAGGAGGAGTCCCCTCTCTTCCGCAAGCCGCAGCACCTCCTCGGCCTGTCTGGCATTTGCCGTAAAAGCCTTTTCGCACAGGACATGCTTCCCGTGGTCCAGACAGAGCCTGATATGCTCGTAATGGTGGGAATGGGGCGTTGCTATATACACAAGCTCAACATCCGGATCCTCAAGCATATCCTTGTAAGATCCGTATGCCTTGGCAAAGCCGAACTTGTCGGCAAAGATCTGGGCACGATCCTTGTCCCGCGCCGCCACCGCATAGCAGGTAACGTTCTTTAAGGGCTGTAATGTGGTTGCCATGACACCGGCAATGTTTCCGGCACCGAGAATTGCTATATTCACCGTATTCTCCGATCATTTCCGGCCAGTTTGACCGTGTTGTTCTTGACTATCACTCCGTTCATATCCTTGATGAACTGTGAAAATCTGCTGTACTGGTAGTCACTTGTCTTAAATCCGGGGAACTTCTTTTCTATCTTCTGTTTGAGGACCGGAAGGCTCATGGTCTTGCCGGCCGATCTTTTGATCGTATCCGTGACCATCTTTTCTATCTGATCCTTGGTGACTTCGCTCTCCTTGCGGGT
Organism: Lachnospiraceae bacterium; assembly: GCA_024693225.1. GTDB lineage: Bacteria > Bacillota > Clostridia > Lachnospirales > Lachnospiraceae > UBA2868. The sequence goes on along the minus strand of JAILLI010000070.1, from coordinate 23,438 downwards.
GATGGTTATATAATCACCGTGCTGGGTCAGGGTCAGGGTCTCTATGCTCTCGAGGAACTTGGACAGCTTTGAGTATCCGTAGTTTCTCACGTCAAAATCGGCATGGCGGTTAGACAGCTTGCTTCCGAGCTCACCGACTGTGGTCTCCCTGTCATTGGCCTCATTATCTATCAGGATCTTGAGGATGGAATCCTCAACATCTTCCCTTGATATATCCGACTGGTTGTCGTCATCCGCAGCCAGGACTTCAAGATACTTGAACATGGTACAGCTGGTCCTGAAGGCCTCGACCGTCTTTTTCTCACCCATGCCGACCACCAGCATACCGGCTTCCCTAAGCCTTGATGCAAGGCGGGTAAAATCGCTGTCGGAACTGACTATGCAGAAGCCGTCGACCTTTCCCGAATACAATATGTCCATCGCATCGATTATCATGGCACTGTCCGTCGAATTCTTGCCCTGGGTATAGCTGTATGACTGCATGGGGGTGATGGAATTCTTGAGCACTTCATCCTTCCATCCCTTGAGGACCGGGTTGGTCCAGTCACCGTAAGCCCGCTTATAGGTCGCTATCCCGTAATTGCTTATCTCGTCAAGTATTACCTTTACGTATTTTATAGAAATATTCTCGGCGTCTATGAGTACCGCCAGTCTTCTTTCCTGAACTTCCATTATCCTCTCCTGTATCGGTCAAACTCCGGGTATCAGCCTGTCTTTTCCGCCCATATAAGGTCTTAAGACCTCCGGTATCTTAACAGATCCGTCTTCGCACAGATTGTTCTCAAGGAATGCTATGAGCATGCGGGGAGGAGCGACAACGGTATTATTGAGGGTATGGGCAAAATACTTTCCGTCCTTCCCGTTCACGCGGATACGGAGCCTTCTTGCCTGGGCATCACCGAGATTGGAACAGCTTCCCACCTCAAAGTATTTCTTCTGCCTGGGCGACCAGGCCTCCACATCAAATGATTTGACCTTGAGATCCGCAAGATCACCCGAGCAGCACTCAAGCGTCCTTACGGGTATGTCCATGGATCTGAACAGGTCGACCGTATTCTGCCAGAGCCTGTCAAACCACATGGGGCTCTCCTCGGGTCTGCATACGACTATCATCTCCTGCTTTTCAAACTGATGGATACGGTATACCCCTCTCTCCTCTATGCCGTGGGCTCCCTTTTCCTTGCGGAAGCAGGGGCTGTAGCTGGTCAGGGTCCTGGGCAGGCTCTCCTCGTCGAGTATCTGGTCGATGAATTTTCCTATCATGGAATGCTCACTGGTCCCTATAAGGAACAGATCCTCACCCTCGATCTTATACATCATGGCATCCATCTCGGCAAAGCTCATGACCCCGGTAACAACATTACTCCTGATCATGAAGGGGGGGACACAGTAGGTAAAGCCCCTGTCTATCATAAAGTCTCTCGCATAGCTTATGACAGCCGAATGAAGCCTTGCTATGTCTCCCATGAGATAATAGAACCCGTTGCCTGCAACTCGACCTGCCGCATCAAGATCTATCCCGTTAAACTTTTCCATGATCTCTGTATGATAGGGGATCTCGAAGTCGGGAACGAGGGGCTCTCCGTATTTTGTGACCTCCACATTCTCACTGTCATCACGCCCTATGGGGACGCTTGGATCAATGATGTTGGGGATCACATACATGATCTCGCGGATCCGGTCATTTACAGGACCTTCCTGTGCTTCGAGCTCGGCCAGACGGGCGGCATCTTTTGCGACCTCTGCCTTGACATTCTCGGCTTCTTCCTTCTTTCCTTCCTTCATAAGGCCGCCGATCTGCTTTGAAAGGACATTCTTCCTGTTGCGCAGATCGTCAGCTTCCTGCTGCATGGTCCTGCGCTTCTCGTCAAGCTCTATGACCTCATCCACCAGAGGAAGTTTTTCATCCTGAAATTTATTCCTTATATTCTGCTTTACCGTCTCCGGATTCTCCCGGAGGAACTTGATATCCAACATGATCTGTTCTCCTTATCCTATTTCCTATGCCGTCATTCGATCTCTGCATGATACTGCTGCAGTGATTTTACCGTGCCCGCGCTCACCTTTCTCGCCTTTATGCCGGCTATGCTGGCCTTGGCGGCTGCCATGGTGGTCACGTAAGGTATTCCGGCCTTGATGACACCCTTTCTGATATAACTGTCATCCACCGCACCCTTCTTGTCATCGGGAGTGTTGATAACAATGGAAACCTCCCTGTTGGTGATGGCATCGAGTACATTGGGTCTGCCCTGCTGGAGCTTGAATATCTTGGTGGCCGGAATGCCCGCATTCCTTATCATGTCGCAGGTACCGCCTGTGGCAAGTATGGAAAATCCGCAGTCCGCAAATCCCTTTGCAACCTCCACCAGTTCCGACTTGTCCCTGTCACTTACCGATATGAGCACCGTTCCTTCAAGCGGGAGCCTTGTCTGGGTCGCTTCCTCGGCCTTGAAGAAGGCCTCTCCGAAATCACTCGCCATACCAAGTACTTCTCCTGTAGACCGCATCTCGGGTCCGAGCAGGGGATCGACTTCCTGGAACATATTGAAGGGGAAAACGGCTTCCTTTACCCCGCAATGCTTAAACTTCTTCTCCCTAAGAGCAGGCACCGGTGAGGGCCTTCCGGTAATGGGCATGGTGATTATCTCGGTAGCAAGAGGTACCATCCCTATGTTGCAGACCTTCGAAACAAGAGGTACTGTACGGCTGGCCCTGGGATTTGCCTCAAGGACATATACCGTATCATCTTCTATGGCATACTGCATGTTCATAAGGCCTCTGACACCCATCTCTTTTGCTATCCTGCGGGTGTAGTCCTTTATTATCTCAACATTCTTTGCGGATATGTTCTTGGAAGGGAGCACGCAGGCACTGTCGCCCGAATGGACGCCGGCAAGCTCTATATGTTCCATAACAGCGGGAACGAATACGTTCTCTCCGTCGGATATGGCATCTGCCTCACACTCAAGAGCGTTGTGGAGGAACCTGTCTATCAGTATGGGGCGGTCAGGAGTGACGCCGACCGCGGCTGCCATGTATACCCTCATGTGATCGTCATCATGCACGACTTCCATTCCCCGGCCGCCGAGTACATAGGAAGGTCTTACCATAAGAGGATAGCCTATCTTTTTGGCTATATCGAGCGCATCATCTATGGTGACTGCCATTCCCGATTCGGGCATTGGTATGCCGAGCTTGTCCATCATCTCACGGAAGAGGTCTCTGTCCTCGGCCATGTCTATAGTCTCGGGTGTTGTTCCTAAGATATTGACCCCGTTCTTCTTAAGGTCTGCCGCAAGATTTAAGGGGGTCTGTCCGCCGAACTGGGCGATGACCCCGACCGGCTTCTCCTTTTCATGTATGGAAAGGACATCCTCCAGTGTCAGCGGTTCGAAATAAAGCTTATCCGATGTATCGTAGTCCGTGGATACGGTCTCGGGATTGCAGTTTACGATTATGGTCTCAAAGCCCAGCTTCTTGAGGGCCATGGCTGCATGCACACAGCAGTAATCGAACTCTATACCCTGGCCTATCCTGTTTGGTCCGCCTCCCAGGATCATGATCTTCTGGCGGTCCGAGGTCTTTGAGGTATCCTTCATATTATATGAGCTGTAATAATATGCGCTGTCCTTTGTGCCGCTTACATGGACCCCTTCCCAGGCCTCAACGATGCCTGCACCTATCCTTGCCTTCCTTATATCCTCTTCGGAAACTTCAAGAAGCTGTGAGAGATACCTGTCGGCAAAACCGTCCTTCTTGGCCTTTTCAAGAAGATCTGTGGGCAGAAGGCCGCCCTTATGCTTTTTGATCTCCTCCTCTTCCTCGACCAGCTCTTTCATCTGCTCCATGAAGTAGGGTTTGATCTTGGTTATATCGTAAAGATCATTAAGATCGGCTCCCTTGCGGATGGCCTCATACATTATGAACTGTCTCTCGCTTGACGGAGCATGGAGCATGCTCATAAGCTCCTTGAGGGAAAGGTCTGCAAACTTCTTCACCCCGCCCAGACCGTAGCGTCCGATCTCCAGTGAACGTATGGCTTTCTGGAAGGCTTCCTTGTAAGTCTTTCCTATGGACATGACCTCGCCGACCGCGCGCATCTGCGTGCCCAGCTTGTCCTGTGAGCCCTTGAACTTTTCAAAAGCCCATCTTGCAAACTTGATCACCACATAGTCGCCGTCGGGAACGTATTTATCAAGTGTCCCGTATTTGCCGCAGGGTATGTCACACAGATCAAGGCCTGCCGCAAGCATTGCGGATACAAGGGCGATGGGAAATCCCGTAGCCTTTGATGCAAGAGCCGAAGAACGCGATGTCCTGGGGTTGATCTCTATGACTATTATCCTGCCGTCCTGGGTATTTCTTGCGAACTGGACGTTGGTACCGCCTATGACCTCTATGGCATCGACTATCCTGTAAGCCTGACGCTGCAGCTCCGCCTGGACGTCTTCGGGGATTGTGAGCATGGGGGCTGAACAGAAGCTGTCACCCGTATGCACTCCCAGTGGATCTATGTTCTCTATGAAGCAGACCGTTATCATCTTGCCCGTTGAATCCCTTACGACCTCGAGCTCCAGCTCTTCCCAGCCAAGGACCGATTCCTCGACAAGGACCTGGCCTACCAGGGATGCCTGCAGACCGCGCTCGCAGACGGTCTTCAGCTCCTCGACATTATATACGAGGCCGCCGCCTGCACCGCCCATAGTATAGGCCGGCCGCAAAACCACAGGATATCCCAGCTTTTCGGCTATGCCTACCGCATCATCGACCGAATATGCCACCTCGGATCTTGCCATCTCTATCCCAAGGCTCTTCATCATCTTCTTGAACTCGATCCTGTCCTCACCGCGCTCTATGGCATCCACCTGAACGCCTATGACCTTGACCCCGTACTTGTCAAGCACACCCTTTTTATAGAGCTCGGCGCACAGGTTAAGTCCGGTCTGACCTCCAAGGTTTGGCAGAAGGCCGTCGGGCCTTTCCTTCTCTATGATCTGCGTCAGCCGCTCCACATTGAGGGGCTCGATATAGGTTACATCGGCTGTTGCCGGATCCGTCATTATGGTCGCCGGATTGGAATTGACCAGTACGATCTCATATCCGAGCTTCTTTAAGGCCTTACATGCCTGGGTCCCCGAATAGTCGAACTCGCACGCCTGTCCTATGATGATCGGTCCGCTTCCGATGATAAGTATCTTGTTAACGTCATCTCTCTTCTTCATACGCATGCCTTCCTCTTTTGAACCTTGATCCTGTTTTTTACAATCTTACATATTATATCAAAATGGCAAAATCAAAACTACCTTTTCTTATCATAAAAAAACTCCCCGCCGTCCGGCAGGGAGTCGTTTATCCTTTATTTTTGCTTGTTGTTAAGCTTTGGTACCATCACGCAGCTGATTATGAGTGCCACGACATACAAAGCCCCGGTCACATAGAGCACGGCCTGATATCCTACGGGATTGACGTTGGCGGAATCCCCGTTTGAAAGGATGATCTCCTTGTACTCCCCGACCCGGTTGACTATGGCCGTTGCCATCTGGTTACCGGTAAGTCCTGCAATGGCCCAGGCCGACAGGCACATACCGTGAACGGATGATATCTTGCCCATGCCGAAGTGGTCGGAAAGCAGGGTCGGAACATTGGAGAAGCCTCCGCCGTATCCGGCATTGACCATGATGAGAAGGGCCACACACAGTATGGCCAGTGCCGGTATCTCGGCACCCTTCACAATACCCTGGGTAACTACCACAAGGGCTGTAAATGCTATAGAAAGGATGAATATAAGCTTGTAAATGGTATTTCTGTCCTTGAGCGTATCAGCCCATGCCGAAAAGCCCAGACGTCCTGCCGCATTCGCGATGGCCGTAACCGTTGCAAGGGTTGCACAGACACCTACCGACAGACCTACCGATTTGAATATCATCTTCTCCTGTGAGATAAGGGCAAGTCCGCAGGCTATATTGATATAGAACATAAGCCATATGCCTATGAAGGTCTTGTTGCCGAATGATGTCTTGAAGTTGGAGGCAAGAGTTTCAAAGAACTCCTTGATACCTCCTTCGGAGTGAGCCTCCTTCCAGGTGGAGGGCTTCTTCAGTATCAGATGTCCTATGAACATCATAACGCAGTAAACACCGCCCATGATAAAGAACATGGGTGCGGGATTTCCGTTGAAAGCATTGAGTATAGCCTGCATGATGGGGCTGGCTATGGCCTTGGCAAGTCCGAAACCGGCAACGGCAAGTCCCGTTGCAAGACCCTTCTTGTCCTCAAACCAGAGCATGAGTGTCTTGACCGGTGAAAGATATCCGGTTCCAAGTCCTATACCCATTATGCATCCGTAGAAAAGAAGGATGACAGGAAGTGACCTGATCATGATACCGAACCCTGTTCCGATCATTCCTGCAGTGAAACAGATCGTGGCGATGAGTGATGATCTGTGGATATCCTTTTCAACCACGTCCCCGAGAAAAGCGGCGGACATTCCGAGGAAGAATATAGCCAGCGAAAAAGCCCACTCGGTAGCGGACTTGGTAGCTCCGATATAATCAGCTATCTCCTGTGAAAAAGTCGACCAGCAATAAACAGTACCGATACTGCAATGAAGCAGCAATGCGGGTATAGCACCTCTTACCCATTTGTTTTCCATGATGATACCTCTCTTAAACTTACCTAAATAATATCCTTATGTCCGGATTTTTATCATATCCATTATATTGAAAAGTCACAAAAAATCAAGCCATCATATAGACAATCTTGTATTTGGGATGGTATTATAGCCTTTGTTATGAAAAAATCACCTTTTAACAAACCGGATTGGAGATGAGAAAATGAATGCTATTGTAAAGATCAATGATGCGGTCAACGGATTTGCATGGGGATGGTTCGGCCTGATACTGCTTTTGGGAACCGGTCTTGTATGCACCGTTATCACAAAGTTCTTCCAGATCACCCGTATAGGGCACTGGTGGCGCAAGACGATCGGAATGGTCCTTCATGAGGATTCACACGTCAAGACCGAAACGGGAAGCGTATCCCAGTTCCAGGCTCTTTGTACAGCTCTTGCCGCAACCATAGGAACGGGTAACATCGCAGGTGTGGCCGCTGCCATATGTGTGGGTGGTCCCGGTGCCGTATTCTGGATGTGGATAGCTGCCATCCTCGGCATGATGACCAATTATTCCGAAAACATCCTTGGTATTTATTTTAGAAGAAGAAATACCGAAGGCGAATGGTCCGGAGGTGCCATGTATTATCTCTCTGACGGTCTGGGATCCTACAAGGGCTGTAAGGGGATAGGCAAGGCTCTTGCCGTCATCTTTGCCTTCTTCGCCGTTATCGCTTCCTTCGGTATAGGAAACATGGGGCAGATCAACAAGATCACCCTTAATATAGAAAGCGCATTTTTCTCGAATATGAATTCAGCCACCCTGGGCGGTGTCTCCGTGGTCAACTGGGTCATCGGTTTTGTCCTTATGATAATCGGTGCCGCCATCATACTTGGAGGTCTTAAGAGAGTGGCCGCCGTTGCCGAGAGGATCGTTCCTTTCATGGCCATCATATATGTCATCGGTGCCATCATAATAATGTTCATGAACTTCAACATGCTCGGTGCCATGTTCGTATCCATCTTCAAGTTTGCCTTCGGTCCCCGTGCCGTTGCCGGCGGTGCCGCAGGAACAGCCGTACAGATCGCTCTCAACACGGTCAAGAGCGGCTGCAAGAGAGGCGTGTTCTCCAACGAGGCCGGACTTGGTTCTTCAGTCATGGTCCACAGTAATTCAAACGTAAAGGAGCCTGTAAGACAGGGACTTTGGGGAATATTTGAGGTCTTCGCCGATACTATCATAGTATGTACAATGACCGCCATAGTCGTCCTTTCATCCGGTGCCGTTGATCTTTCAACAGGTCTTCCGGAAGAAGGCGTTAATGATGCAACCCTTGTTGCAAAAGCCTTCGGGGCCCACTTCGGCAAGGGCGGTGAGATGTTCGTTGCAATCGCGGTCCTCCTCTTCGCCTTCACGACGGTCATGGGCTGGTCACACTACGGCAGCAAGGCTGTTGAATATCTCTTCGGTGTTAAGGGAGCCAAGATCTACCGTGTCATCTTTGTTCTTATGATAATATCGGGTGCGGTCATGACCTCGAGCCTTGCATGGGATATCTCGGATACCTTCAACGGTCTCATGATGCTTCCCAACCTTATCGGTGTCCTGTCACTGACCCCTCTTGTCGTAAAGCTTACCAACAACTATGTTGACCGTAAGATCAACGGTAAGGATATAGAGCCCATACTTTCCTATGATCCCGAGATCCAGAAAGAGATGGCCGAAGCCGTTAAAGCAGGTGCAGAGTGATATCCGCACCTTCATAACAAGCTTATGATCATAAGGGTCTTATGAGTATAATAAAAACCCCGGGAAACAATTCCCGGGGTTTTCTCTCATATCTTAACCGGCTTAAAGTCTGCTCATCACTCTCTGGGAGATCCGCAGTTGCTGCAGAACTTACCTGTGTTGGTCGTTCCGCACTTGCATGTCCACTCTCCCGATGCTGGAGCGGGCTTGCCGCAGTTGCTGCAGAACTTGCCTGTATTGGCCGTTCCGCATTCGCATGTCCAGCTGCCTGCCGGAGCGGGTTCGGGCTTGCCGCAGTTGCTGCAGAACTTGCCTGTATTTACCGTTCCGCATTCGCATTTCCAGCCGCCTGCTGCAGGGGCCTGAGCCGGAGCTGCCTGCTGCTGTCCTGCCATCTGATAAAGGTTGGTTGCGTTCATCCCGCCGGCACCTGCTGCCATGTTCATTCCTGCGAATGCCATCATGGGGCCTGCGGAGGTATTGCTTGCTGCAGCCTTCATTGCGTCTGCCTGTGCACCGACAAGTGTTGCGGCACCCATGCTGGGATCGCGCATAACAGCTGCCTTCTGAAGATCCCTTATCATCTGCTCCTGATCTTCGGGTGCGGAAACCGAGCTGACACCGAAAGAAACTATCCTGATACCGCGAAGCTCTCTCCACTTCTTGCTCAGAACCTCATTGAGAGCATCCGACATCTCTTCCGTATGTCCGGGAAGAGCACTGTATCTGATACCCATATCGGATATCTTGGCAAATGCCGGCTGAAGAGCCGTAAGAAGCTCACTCTTGAGCTGTCCGTCTATCTCTTCACGGGTATATGATTCCGTAACATTACCTGCAACGTTCGTATAGAAAAGGATGGGATCCTCTACCTTATAGGAATACTCGCCGTGGCAGCGGATCGTTATATCAACGTCAAGTCCTATGTTCTTGTCAACAACACGGAAAGGAACGGGATTGGCCGTACCGTACTTATTGCCCGGGATCTCCTTGGTATTGACATAGTATACTCTCTGATCCTTACCCGTATCTCCGCCGAAGGTAAAACGCTTACCTATCTGCTTGAAGGTCTCAACTATCGATTCCGACAGCTTGCCGTAGAAGATACTGGGCTCTGTTGATGTATCATATACATACTCGCCGGGATCGGCACAGATATCAACAACCTTTCCCTGCTCAACGATGAGCATGCACTGTCCGTCCGCAACAGCGATGATGGAACCGTTGCTGATGATGTTGTCATGTCCCTTGGTGTTTGATGAACGTTTGGAATCGATCTTCTTTGATCCTTTCGTAACGATCACATCCGCGGGGATGGCTTCGCAGTAAAAAAACTCTCTCCACTGGTCTGCAAGCGCTCCGCCTGCTGCGCCTGCAATAGCTTTAATTAAACCCATTCCTATAACCTCCTTAATCTTGAAAACCTTGCCGTCTCAAAGACCGGCGCTCACATTTTATCATAAAACAGGAGCCGTATCAATCATCTGTTGATCCCCTGTGGCGGCCGAAGAGGCCGAAAAACCCTCCCTTCTTCTCCTTTGTTTCCTTAAGTATGTCCTTGAGCTCGTATTTTGAATCCTCCAGGCAGTCCTTTTCGTAAACCCTGTAGGCCCTCATCAGCTTTCTGTCCTTGATCAGTGCGTTGTACTTCCTGTCGTACTGGGCGTAATAAGGATCCATCCGTCCCCTTATCAGCTTTCTGAACCTTACATCGCTCTCAAAGTCCTCGGCCACTATATGGGCGTGCTGGTAGAGGATCAGGAAATCCTCCAGCCTGTATACTATGCCGAACCGCTTGGGGTCGCATTTTTCCAGGGCTTGCCAGGCCTTGGCCGGCTCATCGAAAAAGCAGAAGAGCTTGCCCAGCTGCAGATGTATCCAGGTATAAAAATCCGAATTGGTATCTACCTGGGACGCCAGCCGGCAGTAGATCTCAAAAGCCTTCTGATACTCTCCCGTAAGGAAATGATCCAAAGCCTCCGATATCCGCTCATTAACTGAACTGGTGCTTCTCTCCGACCCCGTCCTGGGCTGCTTGAGATGAAAGCCCTCGTACTGCTTGTGGATCTCTTCCTCCCTGACATCGCTCTTTTCATATTCCTCCATGAGCTCGTCTATATCATCGGCACCGGCAGGGAGCTGGCTTCGAAACTGTTCATATTTCTTCCGTCCCATATCGGAACAGGTGGCCTCATATTCGGTAAAGACATCGGCAACGCTTGCCTGGGCAGCCGCCACGGCCTGCCTGTGCATATCGGCATATTCGCTGTCTATACGGCTGTGAAAATATGTCCGCAGGTGCCTGTCATACCTCTTCATCTTCTCATCGACAAGAGCATGGCCTAAGTGCAGGTAAAAATCGTTCTCGTCCTCTATAAAGCTGAGGTTGACCCTGTAATAGAGCATGACAGCGCGCTCATAATTTCCCATGAAATAATATGTCTCGGCAAGGGTGAACACGGCATGGGTATATATGGGCAGGGTGTGATCCACGTACCTTACCACCTTTTCAAGACGCACGGCCGCCTCTTCATACCGGTCAAGCTTGCGGTAGTAAAGGGCCTCATTGACCAGCTGGGCTATCCCCTCATCATCCATCCGGTTCTCATCGACCTCCATGATGAGCTCCATAGCCTTTTCGAAGGTGAACTCATCTCCTTCCCTCACCTCGGCCTTAAATATGGACATTCCGGACTCGTCCGCAAATATGCGCAGGTCATAGCCCAAAAGGATCTGGTTGACCTGTTCGAGCTCCATGGCAAAGTATTCGTCCGTAATATTTACATCTAGATGCATCCATCTCCGGTAGGCATCATTGATCAGTCTGATCACTACCGCCTCGGCCGAGTCCTCGGCAAACCACATGATGGCTTCACTCTCTATATCCCAGTTCCTAATGGGGACATCTTTCTTGACTTCTTTGGTCAAAATATCTAATCTTATGGAATGATCCATTCCCAGAAGAACCAGCGAATCCCCGTCAAATACGTACTTTGCACAGGATCCGTAGGTCTGGTCAATGGCTGAGACTGTCTGGAAGATACGTATATCCAATTGTCTGTACAGTTCGAAAATTATCATGTTATAATAATAATTAAATCAGAGGGTAAAATCAATACATTATGAAAAAGACAAAACAGATCCTTGCCATAATATGCATAGTGATACTTCTGGGAATGTATCTGGCAACCTTCATCCTTGCCCTGACCGATAACTCTTCCACCATGGCCATGTTCAAGGGATGTGTTGCCTGTACCATCTTTGTCCCCGTAGCCGCATACGCAGGTATATGCCTGCACCGCTATGCCATGAACCGGTCTAAGCGCCGGGACGACTATTCGTCACACTCTTCCAACGATCATAAAGACGTATCAGACGATAAATGACTATAAGAGCGATCAGGGCTCCGACTACGTCAACGCACACATCAAACCATGACCCGTACCTTCCGTCCACCCTTGTCTGGTTTATCTCATCGATACTGCCTGTAAGGCCTACAAAAAGGGGCGGGATCAGGGATCTTATCCGCCGGGACAGCTTTTTGATTCCATATAACGCCGACCATACAAGGGCGGCCAGTATCCCGTACTCCGTCATGTGAGCCAGTTTTCTCAGGACCTTTTCACAGTTATCAAGTACCAGCACGGTCTCGTAATTATCGAGTGTCACACCGGATGACGGGGCAATGGCCCTTACAAGGGTCACCAGTATCCTGGCAGACCGGCCTCCCGACACCTCGGCATTTTCCCCCGAAAAGCGCATGATAAGACCTGTCCATGAAATGACCAGTATGAGATTTATACATACAAAAAGGGCCGGATGGGACCTGGCAGAGCGCCTGTATCCATCCATGGCCCGTATCAGCATCTTCAATATACCACTCCGTATCCGGCAAGAGCCCGGTCTGCATCTTCCTTCCCCGTAAAGAGGATGGTGTTTATCCCGAAGTCCCGTGCAGCCGCAAGGTTCTTTTCGGTATCATCAATAAAGACGGCCTCTTCCGGCTTTATATCATATGTATCCAGCAGATACCTGTATATCTCCGGGTCCGGTTTTATCATTTTTATCATGTAGGAGATGACCGCTCCGTCTGCTTTTTTTATATAATCAAGTTCATCGGCACATTCCCTGTAAGCCTTCCTTGAAAAGTTCGACAGTATGTATATCCTGTACCCCTTGGCCTTCAGCCTGTCAAGCCACTCGTCCGTATAGTCATACTTCCTTAGCAGGCCCCTGAACCGATCCCCGTAAAAGTCTCTCAGCTCCTTCTCAATGTCCGGTGCATTCCTGATAAAGCCCTCAAGGATCTCCTCATCCGTCCACTCACCCCGGTCGAATTCGTTCCATACCGGATCAAGGACCGTGGCGCGGGCCATTTTATCAAACTTTTCCCCCTCAAGACCCATCTCATGGTAGAGGGCTTTCCAGCGGAAATCTATAAGAACATTTCCCATATCAAAGATTATAGTGTTTATCATGGGCCCCTCCTTGCTGCAGTACAATGTCGCTCGGGCATTTGGATTCTCCTTCGGAGAATGGGCCCTCGCGGTGCAGCAAGGTTTCTTCCCACTTCGTGGGCCCCTCCTTGCTACAGTACTTGTTCATAATAAAGAAATGTGGTAAATTATTCAAGAAATAATTATAAGAGGGAGACGACATGGAAGAAAGACGTGGCGACAGAAGGGTCCCCATAGGGATCAAGCTGTCAGTATCAAACCTTTACAAAGAGGATACCAACACCATAATGGACCTGGATCTTGATGTTGAGGTGATCGACATCTCATCAAAAGGCATAGGCTTTGTTTCCGAGTGCATTCTTCCGGTCGGCTATTACTTTATAGCCAATATAGAGCTGTCTCCCGAGCTTCCGCAGATCATCACCGATGTGCGGGTCATCAGGAGTGCCGCCATAGACAAGGAGCACTATCGCTACGGCTGTGAATTCGTCTCCATATCACCCAGCGTAGGCGACATGCTCGATGAGTTCGCGGCAGGCCTGTAACATATCTCATCGCAAGAAAGGATCCGGCAGGTAATGGATATATCCGTTGTTATTCCCGTTTACGGCTGCCCTTCGGCAGTAGCTCCTCTCCACGAAAGGCTTACAAAAGTCCTTACGGACATGAAGGTCGAATATGAGATAGTCATGGTGGACGACTGCGATACCATGAACTCATGGGAGGAAGTAAAGAAAGCCGCGCTTGATGATCCCCATGTAAAAGCCATCCACTTTACCAGGAATTTCGGACAGGGCTGTGCCGTTACGGCCGGGGTCAGGCAGGCTGTGGGCGACTGGATCATAACCATGGACTGCGATCTGCAGGATTCCCCCGAACATATACCGGACCTCTACCGGAAAGCTCTTGAAGGATATGATGTTGTTTTCGTAAGGCGGAGGCAGCGCAAGGAATCCTTCTTTGTAAGGCTCTTTGCCAAGTGGTACCACCAGCTTTTATGCCTGCTGTCGGGAGTTGAGTTCGACTATGATCTGGCAACCTACCTTATAGCCAGCAGGCGGGCTGCGGATCACTACAGATCTTCAAAGGACCGGGGAAGGGATTTCGGTGTCTTCCTTATGTGGCTGGGCTTTAAGCACACCTTTGTTGAATATGAACAGATGACGAGGCACGAAGGAAAGTCCTCCTTCACCTTCATCAAGAAATGGAAGACCGCCGTGGGCATAATCAGCACCTATTCCAACCGCCCCCTCTATATCTCCATATGGATCGGTGCGGCTTCCGCCATTTTTTCCTTTATCTACATCATCTACGCCCTGATCCAGTACTATGTCTATAACGCCAATCCCGAAGGCTGGACGACTGTCGCTGCCGCCATCTTCTTCTTCGGCGGAGCCATCCTTTCAACCCTCGGTGTCATGGGCATATATCTTGGAAATGTTTTCGACATGAGCAAAGAGCGTCCTCTTTATGCCATACAGGAGAGTATCAATCTCTGACCTGTCATTTTACGGCGTAGAGGCTTATACCGCCGGCTTTATCCTTTTCTTCCAGCCTGTATCCTCTGTCCCCATGCTCCTTAAGGAAGGTCAGCTCAACTTCGGGGCTGATCCCGTCTGCCAGCAGGACTTTTTCACTTCCCGAACACAAAGCCTCAAAAGGATCCCCGTAGCCGTACCTGTCTGATATAGCCTTATTTACTGGCGAATTGGCTATAAAGACCGAGTCGGTCTGTAGGAAATTATCAAACTGTCCCGGCCGCCCCGGCCTGAAGACATCATATTTCCCGTAATCTATCATGGTAAAGACATCCGAAACAAAGAGCGTGTCCTTCCTATCCTCCATATAGGATATAAACTCATCATAATCAAAGGCGGTCCTCTCATACTCCCTGTAGGCGAATTCATTACCCAGCCGCATCCTCGCAAGTGGCAGGGCCAGCATGAGAAATACGCAGGTTAAGACCGGAAGGGAAAAGTCATATCCATCCAGCCCGTGCAGGATATAAGTGACAAGGACCAGCTGGGCCAGGAGGAGGGCATATACCACCCTGTGGCAGTATCTGCTGCTGTACTGGTAATAAAAGAGCACAGCAAGACCTACAGCCGCCTGTATGAGTATGACGGAAGTTATGTATCCTGCTGCCCCCCTTTAAGAATACGAAGATAAGACCCGTCAGCAGCAAAAGAGCCGTGACCACGCTGTTAGGAACCAGGATCTCGTCATAGAGGTTTGCAATCCAGGCTTTTATCAGATCTGCGTTTATGTAGGATATCCCCTTGGGATCCAGCCTGCTGATCCTGTCCATCAGCTCGTTTGTCGTTATCTCATGTTCAAGGGATCCGTATGTGATATAGAGCAGGGCATCATTTTCGGATACCTTAAGGTCTTTCAGCTCTTTGCCATGCAGATCGTAGAGCAGGGCATTATTATGATAGTCAACCATTCCCGTGACCGAATTGTAGTAATCCTTATAATCCTTCCATCCGCCCGACGAGTATGCATAAAGGTCAGCCAGAAAATGCATCCCTGCCAGGGCAAAGGCAGGCAGGAAGACTTTCAGGTAACTTGCGATCTTCCCTTTTCCCCCTTCGGTCTTCATCTCGTATATGAGGCGGCATATCCCGTAGCATCCGCCTATCATGGCAGCAAGCAGAAAGGATTCGAGTCTCAGGATCAGGGAGAAGGCGACGCCCGCCGTTGCTATGACGGTAAGTACCCTTCTGACCTTTAGAGGCAGGCTGGACGTGCTGCACTCAAAGAGTATGAGAAAAGAGCACAGGCCGATGACCGTTGCCACCTTGGAAAACTGTATGGATACGCTTATCTCATAAAAAGATCCGAGGAGGAATATGGCCGACAGTATCTTTCCCCTCCTGTCTTCACAAAGGACATAGACAAAGGCCGTGGATATCACGAACCAGGCAAGGAGCATTACGATGGCATGCCATCTGACGGCCGGGAACAGTCCCTGCAGAAGGCAGAGTATCTTCCCGTAGGCTATGCCCGCATAGAGCAGATGGGGCTCACCTCCCCCGTATGCCCCTTCGGCAAGAAGGGCCATCCCTATATCATCGCTCTCCTCCCAGAAAGGCCTGAAGAAGCACAGGGATACAAGAAGGATCAGCATGTTTGATATAAGGGCAAAACCCATCCGCGATCTTATGAACTTTCTGACATTTATCATATCATGCACCTTTCCACCAAAGCACATCCCCTGCAGCCTAATTGTGAGGGCCCCCGGTCAGGCCTGCGACCGCAAAGACTGCCGGCATCACATATATAGCCGCGAAAGCTGCCACAAAGGCTGCCATATAGGCATATGACAAAAGGGTATCCGCCACACCCGTGGCAGGCTCCTTTTTTTTATCACGCCACCCTGTCCACAGGATGATCAGAAGACAGATGGCAGCTGCGATCAGTCCCGGCGTCATCATCTCCGGATAATAGGACATGCGGATATGCTTTGCATCCTTTGCCGGTACATACATGAAGAGACCGTTGATCCCCTGTATCTGTGTCTTTTGCCCGTCGACATATGCCGACCACCCGCTGTCATAGGGGACCGGGATCAGGTATCCTTCGATGCCTGCCGCCCCGCCGGATGGGTCTATATCAAGACTTCTTTTGCCCGAAAGGGTTTTCCCGTCACTTTTAAGGCTGCCGCAGAGCTTTTCCAGCCCCTTTGTATCTATCTGATACAGGTAATGGTCGTAGACGGCATCCGGATCGGATATATCCATATCCGTTATGACCTCGATGTCTTCATCGGAAAAAGTACCCAGGGCTATGGTATTGTTATTGAAGTGGGCGGGGAAGAGGTGGTTTCCCTTCTCCTTTATGGTCGGTATGTCAAGAAGCTTTCCGTTTACGGCGATCGTTGTGTTCTTATACTCGGTATCCGTGCATTCTCCCCGAAAATACAGGGTCACACCCTCCCCGGCATGTATGCGGTATTTGCTTATCTCGTGCCCGTCCTTTGTTATCCGCTCCGGCTCTGCCTCTATCAGGGAAGCTATATCCTGCCCTCCAAAGGCCCTGCAGTAGGCATTTATATGATCCGCAGCATTTTCATAACTTTCGGCAAAGCATCCCGGATCCTTTACGGGGATGGCAAAGGGGAATTCAAATACATTCTCGTAAAGGCCGTATGTTGCACTCTCCCCGGTCATGTGATCGATGGGAACGGTTGCCGAGGCCACCTTTCTGTACAGCTTTTCATCTGCTTCCTCACAGCTTATCACCTGTCTTATATGAAGCAGGGTATCGGAAAAAATATCGCCGCCCGAGTCGAGGATGCGGGTATACTGACTGCCGTAGCCCAGGCTTACGGCCCCCTTTATCTCGTCGGGGCTTGCAAAGCTTGTCCACCCGCAGAGGGTCCCCCGTCTCATTATCATTCCGTAATTTGTGTTAAGGCTGGTATCGGGGTTCTTGATCCTGCATATCCTGTCGTCCTCCGTGGAAAGGCCGGCTCCGAGTTTATCGACGAGACTGTTGCTTATCCTGATAAACTCTCCCTCCTGTTCGGGGTCGCTCCCGTACTCGGTCTGATAAAGAGGCTTTCCTATCATTATCATTCCGAAAAAAAGAAGTTCCAGTATCCAGATACACAGGCAATAGCCGCGATAGCGCGCTTTTTTTGCCAGAATAAGCCCTGTATGGACAAGGGATGCCGCCGCCATAAATAACATTGTTATTAATAAAACGGTATGATCGCTTATCTTTGCGGATCCCGTGTACACCCGTCTTGCAACCACCACAAGGATCACGGATAATGCCATGCCGACTGCTATCCCCACCATGCGCTCTCCTGCCTCCGAAGCTGCAGTGTGCCATTTTGCATCATATGCATGGGCTGCTATACCTGCAACTATGCAGTAGATCATAAAGCCGTTCCTGACCGGATAATTCACATATGACCCGAAGTGCAGGATCAGGTGTATGCTCTCAAGAAAAAGCTGGGCTGTTGCCATGAATATGCAAAGGGCCCAGAAGGAGACCTTTGCGTACTCCTTTTCCTTAAGATGCCGTATGGCTCCGACAAGGGCCAGAGCGGCCGGAAAAGCCAGTCCCATAAGCGAGAACCATCTGGAGATGTAGCCGGTCTCGGTATTTCTCAAAAGGTCAAGATAAAGCCCGGCAAGTCCCTGATCTCCCGTATTGTTCTCAAACCTGGCCGATGTCAGGTTAAAGGCTATATCTCCTGCCCATGAAAAAGCCGACAGTCCGATCCCGGTCATTATGCCGAGTGCAAAACGAAAAACATAAATATCACCTGTACTGTCCGTCTTCCTGCCGGCAATCTGCCTTTTCAGGCAGAAGGCCCCTCCGATCAGGAATATGAAGGTCAGCATCTGTATGGCAAAGTAATAATCTTCAAGGGATATGAGAAAGACCGTGACCGCAAGACCCCTTATCCTTCCCGTCTTAAGCGCTTTTTCGGAAAACATGAGGACAAGAGGGACTATGACCGCCATATCGAGCCACTGGGGAATGGTGTAATTTGCCAGCACATAGCCGCACATCCCGTAGCCGGCCGCAAGGATGATCTTAAAGGATGCGGGAAGGTCTTCCCTGATATATCTGATGAAAAGGTTCATGGTAAAAGCGGCTGCCATGATCTTTATGAGCATCAGGATGGACATGCTCTCGAGTATGTATCTTCGGGGAACAAAATAAAAGAGAAGGTCAAAGAGCGAGGGTTCGGAAAGACCCGGTATCACTCTTCCCAAATTGGTATACCAGTCAAAAACAAAGGATTTGAGGCCCCAAAGCTCGTCATGGTTATGGTAATAGAAGGGCACAGCCTGCTGGGCCATATCATAATAATCCAGGGTATCCCTTCCGAAGGGCCATAAGCCGTTGACGGCAAGGATCATAAGGAAAAGTCCCCCGGCCGTAAGGGAGGGGAGCATATATTCTGTTATCTTATTCTTACCGGCAAAGGGTCTCATCTGGCATAAACCTTTGTATATCGCGGATATCCCGGGAGGCCATTGTAAAGAAGCCGAACCTTGTCGAGCTGTCGGTGACCTGTCCGGATATGTCCTCCTTTACGTCCTCTTCCACAAGTATCCCGGGCATCTCTTTTCTGACCCGTTCAAGGACCCTGATATCCTCCCTGCCGCAGATAAAACGTATACCTGCGTAACCTTTATGTTCTGTTGTGGGCGCGGGAGCGATGCCGAGAGCAACGTCTATCACCCCTTTTAGAAAATCATATCCCGTGGACAGCTCCACCAGGGAGGAGCCTATGTTGTCCCCGCCCATGCGTCCGCCGGTCTCGACCAGCTTTATATCCCCCGTTTCCGTCACTATGACCTCGGTATGGGAGGCCCCGTAGCGAAGTCCCACGCTGCAAAGAGCGTGTTCCACAACGCCCTTTATCCGGGCAAGGACCATATCGTCAACCGGCGCAGGTTCAAGATGTCCCGTCTCTATAAAGTGGGGTGAACCCGTTGTGTATTTCTTGGTAAGAGCAAGAAAATGATGGTCTCCTTCCCAGGAGATATACTCCACGCTGTATTCAGTACCCTCAACGAATTCTTCTATGATGGCCTTCTTTTCAAAGCCCACCGACAGGGCATCTTCTATGGCACCTGCAAGCTGTGATCTGTCGTATACCTTGGTGATCCCCCTGCTCCCGGACCTGTCAACAGGCTTTACTATTGCCGGGAATGTTATATCCTTTCCTTCAAGCTCTTCTGCCGAGCCAACCCTGAAGTAGGCCGGAGAAGGGTCACCGTTTTCTTCAAAACACTGCCGCATATGATACTTGTTGGTCGTTCTTTCCACGCACTCCGGGCTGTTTCCCGTAAGCTTCATCCTGTCGGCAACGTAATTAACCGTGATGGCGGCAAGATCCGATGAGATCGAGCATATACCGTCTATGCCGATCTTTTGGCATTCTTCAAGTATCCTCTCCTTCTCGGTTATGCTTATGGGATAGAATCTGTCGGCACTCTTCTCTCCGACATCCCCGGCCTCCCATGCAAACACATGGGTCTCAAGGCCCAGGCTCTTTGCTTTTTCTATTAAGGGTTCCTGCAGATATGAGGCTCCGATGATCGCGATCTTCTTCATGACTGCCCTGTACGATACTCCCTCTCATTATCGATGGCCCCTTTGTCAAAATTCCGCCTGTCCTTTACGACGTACAGGGGTCTGTTCTTGGTCTCGTCAAATATCCTGCCTATGTAGAGGCCGATGACGCCAAGGAACATCATGATGATACCGCCTATCAGGTAGAGCGAGATCAGAAGGCTGGTCCAGCCCTCTATAACATCACCGAAAACATAATAATTGATGAGATAATATATGATGATAAGCACAGATACTATCACAAATACAAAGCCCAGGCCTATCGACAGATACAAGGGCCTGTTGGACTGGGATGTGACTATCTCAAGTGCCAGCTTCAGCTTCTTTAAGAACCTGTAGGAGCTCTTCCCCGATGCCCTCTCGTCGCTCTCAAGATCCAGATATGCCGCCTCAAAGCCGAGCCACTGCTGGAAGACGGAAAAATCCCTGCACTTTTCCCTCATCCTGCACTGTTCCTTTATGACATTCTTCCTTGCAATGCTGAAATTGCTGAGGTTGGCATCTATGTCCCTGTCGGTAAAGAGGTTGCAGAGCCTGTAGAAAAGCCTCGAAAAGAATTTGACGCTCCCCGTATCCTTCCTGTCAACCCTCCTGGCCCAGACTATATCGTAACCCTCCTTGAGCTTTTCGTACATTGCCCCTATATGCTCGGGCCGATCCTGCAGGTCACAGTCCATAACGACAACGGCATCCCCCGTGCACATGTCAAGCCCGGCCAGGATGGCACGGTGCTGGCCGAAATTACGGGAAAAATTGATCCCTTTGACCTTGGCATCATTTGCGCATATATCCTCTATGACCTCCCAGGACCCCTGTGGGCAGGCATCATTGACGAGGATGATCTCATAATCATCCGTCAGCTTCTTAAGGGTATTTGATAACCTGGTATATAATTCGTATAATGCATCCCTGCATCCGTATATTGGTATCACTACCGAAATATCCATCCCGATCTCTCCCGTATAAGGGTATCACCTGTAAAAAGCCCTGATGCTGCTGCACACAAACTCCGTCTCATCTTCGGTCAGTCCGTAGTACATGGGCAGTCTCACCAGTCTTTCACTCTCGCTTGTAGTATATCTGTCAGTCCCCGCAAACCTGCCGTATTTCTTCCCCGCCGGTGCTATATGAAGGGGGATATAGTGAAAGACGGCTTCAATACCGCAGGACTTCAGATGCTTGATAAGTTCCGTACGTTCCTCAAGATCCTTTGCCTTGATATAGAACATATGGGCATTGTGGACGCACTCTTCGGGAACATGGGGAAGCTCTATCCTGCCCTCATCCCTTAAGGGGGCAAGAAGCTCATAATAAGCCTTCCATCTGTCCATACGCTCTTTTGTTATCTGATCAGCCATCTCCAGCTGGGCATAGAGGTATGCCGCATTGATATCGCTGGGAAGATAAGATGAGCCTGCGTCCACCCATGTGTATTTGTCTATCTGTCCCCGGAAGAACTTGGACCTGTTGGTCCCCTTTTCCCTTATGATCTCGGCATCCTCCGTGTATCTTTCATCCTTTATGAGGAGAGCTCCGCCCTCACCCATGGAAAAGTTCTTGGTCTCATGAAAACTGAAGCATCCGAAATCCCCTATGGTTCCAAGGGAGCGCCCCTTATATGTGCTCATGACACCCTGGGCCGCATCTTCTATGACCATTAGGTCATGCCTTTTGGCTATATCCATGATGGTATCCATCTCGCAGGCAACACCCGCATAATGGACCGGGACTATGGCCTTTGTCTTATCCGTTATGGCATCCTCTATCAGCTTTTCATCCATGTTCATGGTGTCCGGCCTGATATCGACAAAGACGGCCGTTGCTCCCCGCAGCACAAAGGCGTCTGCCGTTGAGACAAAAGTAAAGGATGGCATGATGATCTCATCACCCGGTCCGGTCTTTGCCAGAAGAGCCGCCATCTCGGTGGCATGGGTACAGCTTGTCGTAAGAAGGGCCCTTGCCGTACCCGTCTTTTCTTCGATCCATGCGGAGCATTTCTTTGTGAACTCTCCGTCCCCGCTTATCTTATGGCTGTCTATGGCAGCTCCGACATATTCTTTTTCACGTCCCGTATAGGGAGGTACATTAAAACTTATCATTCGTATTCTCCGACAATGGCAATTATCTCTTCCGCGTATTTGGGATTTTCCCTTACCAGTCCTTCAAGCTCCTTTTTGGCATTCTCCAGATTGTACATCTCAAAGTCTATGCCCTTCTTCAGTCTCTGACGCTGGACTATCAGCTGCTTCCTGATATCCTTTGCCTCCTCGTCATATACCAGCACACCCGGCTGGTAGACCCAGACCGAAGGGTCGCTTATATGATAATGCTTGAGCATCTGGTAAAGCTCCCGCCTTGCTTCCTCCATCCTCTCCGATATGTCCGTGTCATGCTCCCTTGCCTCCTTCTCCTCATTGTACTTCTCCCATATGTAGGCAAGCTCGTAGGAGTTCATGACCTTGTACTTTGAGTAATTATAGTCGAGCACGTTGGTGATGTTGACATACTTGATCTTGACCGTGTTCTGCACGCTGATGGCCTTGCCCAGCTTCCTGTTCGCATTGGCTATCCCGCTCTGGGCATTCTGGTACATCACAAAAGCCGCCGTAAGGGCCAGGGCAAAGACCCCGGCCAATATGGTAAAGCCCATCTCCACCTTGACATGCATGGCCTGGTTTATGACAAAGAGGAGGGCTGCCGCCATGACCGCCCCGAAGATCGACACAAAAGCCAGATTTCTGGCCGATCTGGCCTTTGAACGTTCCTCCTTGCGCTGATAGGCAACGGCACCCTTTTCTCCCTCGAGGAGATTGAGGTCCCGCCGCACCCTCATCTGGTATTCCTCGTCCTCCTTCATCTTGGCCAGGACCTGCGGGATCTCCGCCCCCAGCCGCTCCATCTCGCGATACTGGGTTTCCGTGATCTTCCTGGCCGGACGGACGTAGTTTTCCTCTTCCTGCTCTATGCTGATTATCTTCTTGGCCCTTATCCTGACCTGGCTCTTGTCCGCCATGGGGAGCTTGTCTATCTCCTCCAGATCAGCCAGTCTCTGGGTCACCTGCTGGTACTCGACCTTCTGGGCATCAACATCCTTGGATGCCACGGCCATCATGTCGCAGTACTCCCTGACATACTGGTCCCGCTGTTCCTTGTCGTTCATGTTAAGGCTGCGCCGTCTTTTGGACACGTTGGCAAGGGACTGCATCAGGGATTCGGTCGACTCCGAAGAAAAGCCGATCTCTATGTCGTCAAAATCGTCCTCGCCAAAGCCAAGTATGTCTTTTATCCATGTGATGAAACCCATTGTAAACTCCTTAAGGCATCTTCCCTAACTTAGTATAGCATCCTTTAATAGTCTGGACTGTTAATGTTCAGAGAGAAGCGGGTGTCTGCAGGGATGCCACAAAGCGAGTTCCGCAGACGCGAAGGCTTTCCTGAAGCGTCGAGGACTGTTTGAGCGACTATCCCATATCGGAGATATGGGATGCCATCGTGGCGAGCGACTGGCGCCCTGTCA
>JAILLI010000052.1 GCA_024693225.1 Lachnospiraceae bacterium | reverse complement strand
CGGACGTTTTGTAAGTAAGCATCGATATGAGCATAAATTCGAAGACGTCATAAACACAACCGAAAATCTTCTCTTATCAGAATACAGTTATTAAATGGCGACATGTCGAAAATAAAAAGCTTCGGCGTCAGCCGAAGGTTTCCTTTTTGAAAAGCCCGGAAGGAAACCTGTTTCCTCCGGGCTTATGTTTCATTTATTTCGGGACATTTTCAAAAACGGTTGACAGCACTTTAACAGGCCATGTATATCACACTTTAACGAGCCATATACTTCTCATACAGATCCGGACGGCGCTGCCTTGTCCGTTCAAGAGACTGCTCATGTCTCCATCTGTCTACTTTGGCATGATCTCCCGACAAAAGCACTTCCGGAACCCTCATGTCATGCCAGATCTCGGGCCTTGAATACTGCGGGTACTCGAGAAGCCCGTCGGAAAAGGATTCAAGCTCCGATGACGTATCATTGTGCAGTACCTGCGGGATCAGTCTTGATACGGCATCCACCACTATCATGGCAGGTATCTCTCCGCCCGTTAAGACATAATCTCCGACCGATACGTTATCAGTCACTATCTCGGAAAGGACCCTTTCATCAACCCCTTCATAGTGGCCGCATAAAAGTATGAGATCCTCCTCCCGGGAAAGTTCCCTGGCCATAGCCTGATCGAAGACTCTCCCCTGAGGGGTCATATAAACGACACGTACACCATTTCCGTCATCTGACTGCTTACCGTCTGCGTTCCTTCTTTGCCTGATCCTATCCATTATATCCTG
This sequence comes from Lachnospiraceae bacterium, assembly GCA_024693225.1. Classification (GTDB taxonomy): domain Bacteria; phylum Bacillota; class Clostridia; order Lachnospirales; family Lachnospiraceae; genus UBA2868. The sequence continues at coordinate 3,111 of JAILLI010000052.1, read as the reverse complement.
CCAGCACAGGTATACCGGTTCGGCCTGCATGAGCATCCCGGCTCCACCGCCATAGGTATAGTCATCGACCTTGTTATGCCGGTTGTTTGCGAAGTCGCGTATATTGACGGCTTCGATCGATAAGAGGCCCTTTGACACGGCCCTGCCGATTATGCTGTCTGACAGGCCGGCCATGACCATATCCGGAAAAAGCGTCATCACATGGAAGTTCATCACTCATCCTCCAGCAGACCGTCAAGCACGTGTATCTTCATCGTTCCTTTGTCTATATCCACCGCAAGGATACAGTCTTTGATGGCGGGCAGTAAAAGATCACGCCCGTCATCCAGTTTTATCTCGTATACATCATTGGCTCCGGTTTGGATAACGTCAGTTATTATTCCGCTGATACCGGCGGTTTCATCAATGGCCCGCAGGCCGATAAGATCAGCTATAAAATACTCATCCTTTCCCGGCTGTATGGCATCACTTCTTGTTACCAGTATGGGACAGCGGCAGTATTTCTCTATGGATTCGATACTGTCATATCCGGAAAACTTAAGTATCACAAACTGCTTTGAAAACCTGGCCGATACACACTCTGCCTCCACGAGGCCGTCTTTGGTCTCGATAAGTGTCTTTTTGAGCTTCTTGAACCTTCTTACGTCATCCGTCATGGGAAAGACCTTCACTTCCCCATGTACACCATGGACCCGGGTGATCACTCCGATCTGAAACAGATCTTCCAACTTATCCGCCATCAGTCGTCTACTATATCAACCATCACCTTCTTGGGCAGATCGGCCGAAGCAGCCTTGACAACGCCCCTTATTGACTTGGCGATCCTGCCCTGCTTGCCTATTACCTTACCCATATCAGAAGGTGCTACCTTCAGTTCAATGACGATGGAACGTGCATCTTCCTTTTCGGTCACTACAACCTGATCGGGATTATCGACCAGCGCCTTTGCAATAACCTCAACAAGTTCTTTCATTGCCTTCCTCCCCCAAAATCCTTATTTCTCGATACCGGCGAGCTTGAAGAGCTTGCCGACTACTTCTGTAGGCTGTGCTCCCTGCCCGAGCCACTTCTTGGCCTTCTCTTCATCTATACGATATGTTGAAGGATCCGTGTTGGGATCATATATACCGATCTCCTCGATACATCTTCCGTCACGGGGACTTCTGGAATCGGCTACAACTATCCTGTAGTAAGGAGCCTTCTTCTGACCCATTCTTCTTAATCTGATCTTTACTGCCATTTTTCTTTCCTCCGTTTTCTATATACTTGTAAGATTATACGAATTGCTCCGTTTCTTCGAAACTCTCGCAACCCTTATGATCAAAACGGGAGCTTAAAGCCTCCGCGTTTTCCCATCATACCGGGAAGCTGTTTCATCATCTTCTGTGCTTCCCGAAACTGCTTGACCAGCCTGTTTACTTCAGCGATATCCACTCCGGCACCCTTTGCTATCCTGTGTTTTCTCGAGGGATTCAAAAGATCCGGATCCCGTCTTTCCGCCGGTGTCATGGACAGCACGATGGCTTCGGTCCTTCCCATCTTCTTTTCATCGATCTGATCCGTCATATCCTGTAGCTTTGCCCCTCTCGGAAGCATGCCTCCCATACCGGGGAGCATGGACAGGATCGACGACAGCCCGCCCATCTTTTTCATCTGTCCCATGCTGTCAAGATAGTCGTTAAAATCAAACTTGCCTTTTTTGAGCCTGGCGGTCATCTCCTTTTCTTTTTCTTCATCGACCGTCTCGGCTGCTTTTTCGATCAGGCTGAGCACATCACCCATGCCCAGTATCCTTGAAGCCATCCTGTCCGGATAGAACTGGTCGAGATCACTCAGCTTCTCTCCCATACCGACAAAGAGTATGGGCTTGCCGGTAACAGCCTTTACGGAAAGAGCTGCACCGCCTCTGGCATCGCCGTCCATCTTGGAAAGGACTACACCGTCTATGCCTATCTTGTCATCAAACGTACGCGATACATTTACGGCTTCCTGACCTGTCATGGCATCTACCACAAGGAGGGTTTTATGAACGGTAACCGCATCCTTGATATGCTGCAGCTCCTCCATGAGAACATCATCTATCTGGAGCCGTCCGGCAGTATCGATGATGACTATGTTGTCTTTATTGGCCTCTGCTGCTGCCATAGCTTGCTTAGCTATCTTTACCGGATCTTTTTCGCCTTCGATCCCGAAAAAGTCAGCCGAAACCTTCCCGGCGTTTACACGCAACTGTTCATAAGCAGCCGGCCTGTATATATCACATGCGACAAGGAGGCTCTTCTTCCCCTTTTTGGACAGTCTTTCGGCAAGCTTTGCCGCCGTGGTCGTCTTACCCGAGCCCTGCAGGCCGCACATCATGATTACCGTCTTTGCCTGGCCGGGTTCAAGTTCAAGTTCAGTGGTGTCCGAACCCATGAGCGCTGTCATCTCTTCGTTAACGATCTTGATGACCATCTGACCCGGATTGAGACCGCCGAGCACGTCAGCCCCGACAGCACGCTCTTCAACGCTGCGGACAAAACGCTTTACGACCTTGAAGTTGACATCCGCTTCAAGAAGGGCCATCTTGACTTCACGAAGAGCACTCTTAACATCATCCTCGGTAAGTCTTCCCTTGCTGCGAAGATTTTTGAACACGTTCTGCAGTTTATCGGTAAGGCTCTCAAATGCCATGTATATATCCTATTTTCTTCCCAAAGACGGCGCTGCTTTTTACTTCCGGCCCTATTTCCCGCCATATGAAATACCGGTCCCGCAGTCCTACAATGTATTTATGATATCCTGTGCAAGCTTTTTTACTTCTTCATCAGAGGCTTTTTCCGCGATCATGGAAGCATTTTTTCTGATGATCATAAACTTCTCAACAAGACCCAGCTTGCTCTCATAGTCCTCAAGTGTCCTGTCGCAGCGACGGAGCAGGTCATGTACGCCCTGTCTGGATATGCTGTACTCCTCGGCAAGCTCCGACAACGAACAGTCGTTATAGACCGCATCCTCATATATAAGCCTCTGATGCTCTGTCAGAAGCTCCCCGTAAAAATCATACAGGAGATTTTTCCTGGCGATATTGTCCATAACATTCGCTATGATACAGCAATAAAAAAGGGCTGT
>JAILLI010000027.1 GCA_024693225.1 Lachnospiraceae bacterium | reverse complement strand
CATCCGGCCCCGTACGGAAGCTTTGCCATCTCATCTATGAGGGAATAGTAAAACAGCCTTACCCTGTCGTATTCCGATTTTTCTGCTGCCCTTATGATCATCCTTACTCCTCCGGGTAGGTAACTCATTGTTTCGAAGCCCCGCCGATGAACAGCCAGACCAGTCTCCAGAGGAGTCTGTAGATGATGAAGGCCCCGATACCGATCAAAGGAGCGATCCATAGCGGTTTATCGATAAAATAAAGAACGATCCCCGCGATAACTGTCGTAATTACTATGAACTTGGCCGCAAACCAGAGCCAGGTAATATTAACTATCGCACGTCCGATCTTTTCATTTTTCTGATCTTCATTCATGTCCATTCGATCTTCCTTCCTGCCCTACCCTCAAAATGGATTTCTGCCGCCACATCGCTGTAGGTGCAAAGATTGCTTTTGCAGCTCTCTGTCCACCCGGGCTCATTTTGCCGGATGACTGATCGGGTCAACTCGCTTGAAAAGGCTAACCTGCCTTGATTTTTATCATAACCTATCGCTATTGATATGACAAGTTTTTCAAAATATCGACCTTTCCGGTCCGGCTTCTTCCAACCGGTAAAACATAGTATATATAATAGAAGGAATTTTTCAAAAAATCAGCCGAAAAATGCCGGGAACCCCAGTAAGATCAAGGGTTTCCGGCATTTTTAAAATGTAAAGATCCGACTGACGACATCATTTGATCGTCAAGTTGAATTTCACGTCCTTTGTGACCGTCTTATAGTTCTTGTTTCCTGCAGTCACCTCTACTGTGATCTTGTAAGTTCCTTTTGCAACGCCCTTCTTTATTGTAAGCTTACCATTACTCTTGCTTACGGAAAATCCCTTTGAGACCTTCTTTCCGTCTTTCTTTACCGATGATAGTGTATACTTGATCGTACCTTTGGTCTTCTTCTTGTTGGTAAACTTATATATTTTGGTGCCGCTGATGCTCTTATTCTTATTCTTGGAATAAGATGCGCTGTACGTATCCTTCTTGGCCTTTACATTGAGTTTATTGGCAGCCTGCTTGATCTTGAAACTCTTTGTAACAGATCCCGTATAGTCTCCCTTGCCGGTTATGGTAACCTTTGCAGTCCCGGCGTTCTTATTGTTCTTGTATGATAGAGTATAGTCAATGTCGACTTTAAGGGTCTTACCGTCAAGCTTGACAACCGGTGACTGTTTTAATGCTTTACCGGTATAGGTCTTATTCTTGATACCGGATATGGTTGCTTTGCTGATATCCTTTCCTGTCGGCTCAAAGTTTGCCTTGACCGTAACGTTCTTTGCAGGCATTTTGAATGTCGTTGTTGCACTTGTTGCATTCGCAAATTCAACACCATCTGAAGAAGTCCAGTTCTTGAATTCATACCCGGTACTTGCTATTGCCTTAAGATTTATCGTCGTTCCAGCCATTGCACTGACGGGGTCTGCTTCAGCCGTTCCATGCCCGTCATTTTCCGCTTTTACCGAATATAGGGCCTGTATCGTAAATGTCCAGTCACTTTTTGTGATATCAGCAGCAGCGGAATAGTTATCTCCTTCTGCAACATCAAGTTTTACCGTATACGTTCCGGGATCTGTCGGCGCACCGGCAAGCTTTGTTCCGTCTTTATAGTAGTTGACCGTGACAGTGCCCATTCCTTCTACACCCGAAACAGTCTTGGCTGTTGCTGTCTTAGCCTTGCCATCATATACCGTATTTGTCGGAAGAGTTACGGCGAAATCATCCGCGGTAGGCGTATTCTTTCCTACCTCAATACTTATGTCGCTAGAATCTGATGCATAATCTGTTTTCTTATCGGTATGGTACTGCTCGGAGAAGACCTTGACCGTATATGTCCCCTCTGCCAGCCCTTCAGGGATCGTTATGTTGGCCGTACCTGCTGCATCTCCGGAGCTCTTGTCCACGATCCTTCCGTAATACAGGACCTCTCCCGATGAATTTATAAGTATCGCAGAAACATATTCGTTCTCTCCTACTGTTGCTCCGGAATAGCTTATGGAGATATTTCTGCCTGCAGGCACCTTTCCACTATCTGTACGTACTGCTGAAAAGCTTCTGCTGCGATCAAGTACCGTAAGTTTCCAACCTTCACTTCCATCATATCCTGCCGGCTCTGTAAGAGCCCCTGCACCTACAGTTCCGGAGTTTTTGCCGCCCTCAGCGGCAGATGTGAGGATGACGGATGAGAGATCTACATTCAAAGCGGGCCGAACGCCGAACTCGTTTTCCACATAGCCGCCGTCGTAGTAGAATGTGCCGCCATAATCGACATATGCGGCATAACTACCGACGCCCGGCGAGCGCAGCCACCAATTTGTCGATGTATAACGTAAATTGGGGTAAGTATAATTTGCCTCCTGTGATGATAAAGGCCACAGTTTTGCATCAACTACCGCAGTTCCTGCTACTCCGTCAGTATATGGATCATCGCCGGAATAATCCCCGGTTGCCAGTGTTCTTGGCAGAATACTACTGTCTTCTATACTATCGAATCTGTTTGTACTGTTTGTACATATAGCATCAACAGCAGCCTGCAGTATAGAACCGGCATATTCATTTGATGTATAACTAAAAGGGGATGTTCCAATATTATCTGATGCCAGAAGCGTAGCTGTATCTTCAGATGACGCCACTCCGGCCCCGTTATATCCTATGACTCTCCATGCAATCGGATCGCCTTTACTTCCGAAATAAACTTCAGCGGCCACGGCCTTATTTGCATTTTCTCCTATAACCGCATGGCCAAGCTGCAGATTATTACCTGTACCTGCGGCATATACAATTGTCTGGGTCTGTGGGATCACTGCCAGAAATGTTGATACAAAAAGAAGTGTGCTTATACCTGCCAAAAGAAGCCGTTTGATACTCTTTTTCATTTTCCCTTTTCCTCCTTGCAACCTGATAATACTGCCAAAACGTCTCTGTACTTAAGGCATTTTTTCATTATCTGCAATATTATAACAACTCATTTCCGGAAATAATACATACTAAAAGTATACTTTTCTGATCTTATGCCGTGATCTTTCCAAAACTAACGCTGTCTGTACAGGTCTTTTCTTTTTAACCCGTTCTTTCTCGCTCCGTGGGGCCATCCGGAAGCAGCGGCAAGCATATACAATGCTCTCGGAAATCTGTAAGCATCCGCATAAATATCCCCGATTTGAGCCGATACGTTGATCGCAGCC
>JAILLI010000020.1 GCA_024693225.1 Lachnospiraceae bacterium | reverse complement strand
GATCAGCCACTTGAGGAGCTGGAAGGAAAGGGCTATTATTATCCGACGCTTCAATATCATGAACCCATCGCCGAATGGTGCCGGGAATATTCCGATGAATGGGGCGCTTTTCTTTCAACACCGGAGAGCTGGAATGATGAGTATTATGAAAAGATAAAGAACGATCCCTCCATGAATATGCAGTATGGCTGGTATGCCGGCTCCAACGTGTGGACAACCTTCAATGACTGGTTTTCTCGTAAGCTTTCCGATCCGTCCGTAAGACCGATCGCCGACAGTGATGTGGTTGCCCCTGCGGATTCCACTCCCCAGGGCATCTGGGATATAGATTATAACGGGGACCTTGTCCGGAAAGAAGGCGTGAATATCAAGTCAGCCAACTTTACATCGATCAGTCAGCTGATCGGGCCGGATTCCGAATATGCAGACGCTTTCCGTGGCGGAACACTGACACATACATTTCTGGATGTAAACGATTATCATCGTTATCATTTTCCCGTAAGCGGGACGATCATGGAGGTACGCAAGATCAAGGGGACGAACGCTGCAGGCGGGATCACCGTCTGGGATCCCGACCTTGAAAGGTACGTATTGGAGGATGCCGTTCCCGGATGGCAGATGATCGAAACCCGTGATTGTGTGATCATTGATACGCCTGAATACGGTCTGGTTGCAGTCCTTCCCATCGGAATGTCGCAGATCTGCTCCTGTAACTGGGAAGATACCGTCGTAGCAGGTGCCCAGGTACAAAAGGGCGACCCCATGGGGTATTTCCTGTTTGGCGGAAGCGATATCGTGATGATATTCCAGTCAGATGTGAAGGCAGAACTCTTATGCCCCGAAAAAGAGACGGGGGACGGATATAAGCACCTTCTGATGGGAGAACCCTATATGAAGCTTTCTGTCACAGGGCCGATGTGACACAAGTGTGACGTGTTGGATGGTATAATACAGGCAACAACAAAGTTCCTTGACCCAAAGAGGAAACATTCAACTTCAGGAAGGGGAATAATATGAATGAATCGGAAAAAATATTAAGCGAGAACAGCATTAATGACAAAGAGCTGGGAGAAGTTAACGGCGGATTACATATCGGCTCGACCGCAACAGTCTGTCCTAACTGTGGGTCCAAAAATATTTACTATACAGGAGAAACAAAGAAAACATTTTTTGGTCTCCTCACACTTTATAAGTGGCATTGCGGTGCTTGCGGTCATGATACCTGGCTATCCACCTCTAAGAAACAATGAAAAATTCTCTGACCGATCACGGGGTCAGGGTTATCAGCTCCCCAAAAAACGAATTCGAGCCGGCTCCCTTCCTTGTCAATCAAGCCGGCCGAATTCCTGTCCGTCTCTTTCGATCACCCGGATCCTGTCCCTGTATGCCGCACAGGTATCTAAGGATAAGTATTCCCGGATCATATCGAACCTGTCCCACAGATGCATTGGGAATATGGCTTTGGCGTCCGAATACTGCATGAAATCATCAATTCCCAGCCGGTAGTCCTTAAGCCTCGTATCCATGGGGATGAATGCCGCATCAAAGACATCCTTCTTTATACGGCCAAGTTCCTTATGATAGATCCTCTCATCCTCAAGAGCCGTCTCTCCATTATCCCAGCACCAGTTGTTCAGGTCGCCTCCGTGATAGATCTTTTTACCATCCACCTCACATACAAAAGCAACGCCACGGTCATTGGACATCAGTGTCCTGACCCTTAGTAATTCATCCTTGTACTCCTGATGGGGATCGATATAAGTAACCGGACACTTAAAACCCGCCGGCAGATCCCTTTTGGGAACATCCCGCGACAGGATATACCGAACATCCGGATGATCATCGGCTATAGAATATATTATCTTTCCGTAATGGTCTCCGTGCTTGTGGCTGGTCAGTATGTACAAGGGCTTTGCGCCGTCAAGGGGCGGAAGCTCACCCTGATAATAATCAAAAAGCAGCATGGCAGATCTGCTTTCAACCAGAAAAGAACTGTGATGAATAAATGTAACTTTCATTGCAGGGTCTCCTTATTAAATATCCCGTCCGGCAGTTCATACACCGCTTAGGTCAAATGGCGGTACATAGCATTCATCCGCGGATGACATGTCCTGCACGTATCCTTCAAGCCCCAGTCTTTGCGCGTACCGCACAAGGCTTTTGTATTCATTTTCCTTAACACGTCTGTCTATCTCCGGAAAGCCGCCCGTCATGCCGTTTGGTGTGTACTGGCTAAGAAGGCTGCAAAGTATCCGGTCACCATATCTGTCATGCAGCGCTTTCAGGATGAGCTTGGCCTGTATGACCATACCCGGAAGAAGGAGGTGCCGCACGATTACCCCTTTCTTCAGTATCATCCCGTCATCCGTCTGCTCGAATATGCACCCGCTCTGCTGCCGAACCATTTCATCGATCGCAGCCATCGCGGCTTCCGGGTATCCTTTGGCCTTGCTGTAGCGGATGGCATCCCGGTCCCTGATGTATTTGAAGTCAGGCAGGTAGATATCTATAAGGCCCTCAAGACTTTTTAGGGCCTCCGTCCTTATATAGGATGATGTGTTGAGGATGAAGGGCAGATCAAAGCCGCTTTCCCTGGCCCTGCTTATCGCTTCCCTTATCTCCGGTATGTATATATCGGCGGTGACAAGATTTATGTTGTTTGCACCCTTGTCCTTAAGTTCATGGAAGATCTCGACGAGACGTTCCGGGCTT
>JAILLI010000216.1 GCA_024693225.1 Lachnospiraceae bacterium | reverse complement strand
GATGCTGCATTTTCATCCGGCAGATTGGAGATGAAACAGTATCTGTCGCCGTTTTTCGTAAAGGCAACGGTATATTCGTGATCGGCTTTGTTTCCCCACCAGTTTTCGTGCATATATCTGACGTAGAATATGCCGTCCTTTACATAGCCCGAAGATACATTGACATTTATCCTGTTTGTATCACCATGCTCAAAGAGATAAAGGTCGAAGTTCTTGAGATATATCCAGTCAAGCGGATTCCTCATCTTGGAATAGGACAGTCCCGTGGTCTCCTTGACAAATTCCTCAAGCTTCTCACCGGATATCACCGTCATATCGGTATAAATCTCCCACTCTCCGGTCTTTCGGAGGTATTCCTTTTCCACTTCACCGGAAGGATAACCTTCGTCGATGCCTGCGCCGTTATATAAGACCTCGTTCCAGTCTATGAATTTGGGATCATCGTAATCAGACATGAGGAACCCGTAATATTCCTCGCTGTTAAGGTCTCTGCCTATAATGTTAAGCTCTCTTGCCGTCAGCTCCCCGTCCTCATGAACATCATCAGACGATGCATCATCATTGCCGGGGGTCTTGCCGTCGATCGTAGTCATATGGAGCTTACCGCCTTCTTTGCCTGTGGCAGTATCCTTATCATCGGCTGCCTCTTCTGCAGCGGCAGGTTTTTCTCCGGTATCCCCGCTTTCGGGCTCGGATGCATCTACCTTTGCGGCTTCGGGCTCTTTCTCTTGGGCTGATGCCTGGGGCGCATTTTGCGGATCCGGGGCGACAGTCCCCGCAGGAACACATGCAGATAAAAAAAGACTTAAACCTAACGCCAACAGAATCGGATATCTTGACATAATTCCACCCTCCGCAGTCTCCAAGCCATACCTTCCGGGATCTTTAATCTATCGTAAACGCAATTTAATCCGTTCACTATAAATCGCATCCCTCATCAGGGCCCGTGGTCCCTGCGAGGGTGCTTCAGATCGGATGGAGCATATGGGATTCGAACCCACGACCTTCAGATTGCGAACCTGACGCTCTCCCAGCTGAGCTAATGCCCCGTACACAGTAGATATTTTACCATCCCACGGGCATATCTACAAGTAGAGATGAAGATCGCGGCAGATCAATAGATCTTTTCCATATTGATGGCACAGACCTTGTATTCGGGGATATGGGCAAATTTATCGAGTGCGGCATTGGTAAGGACATTTGCGTTGCCGTCCGGGAAATGGAAGGGCATCCAGGTCTCTCCCGGTGATACCTTCTGGGAGACCCTGGCTGTTGAGATAATGGCGCCTCTTCGTGATGAAACCCTGATCTTTTCCCCGTTAACAATACCAAGTCTAGCTGCATCGGAAACGTTTATCTCTATGAAGGAGTGGCCTTCCCGCTCCATGAGGCCTGCCGTCTTACCGGTCATTGCCCGCGTATTGTAATGATAGAGTATGCGTCCTGTCATCATGATATAAGGATAATCATCATCGGGCACCTCTGCGCTCTGACAGTATCTTGCCGGATAGAACCAGCCCAGACCTCTTGCGAACTTACCCGTATGGAGTATGGGAGTTCCCGGATGTCTTGCATCAGGGCAGGGCCACTGGAGGCTTTCACCGTTATCCAGCCTTCTGTGGGATATGCCTCCGAAGCTGGGTGTAAGACTCGCTATCTCGTCCATTATCTCTTCGCTGGTCATCTGAGCCTGGGGATATCCCATACGGTTCATAAGATCTATGAATATATCCGTATCAAGCCTCATTTCCCCGTCGGGTTCAACGGCTTTTCTCACCCTCTGGACCCTGCGTTCGGTATTTGTAAACGTTCCTTCCTTTTCCGCATATGAGGTTCCGGGAAGGATGACATCCGCATAGCGGGCCGTCTCTGTCATAAAGAGGTCGGACAGGACCAGGAAATCCAGACTTTCAAGGGCTTTTTTGATATGATGCTGGTCGGCATCGGTGACTATGGGATCCTCTCCGAAGATAAAGAGGCCCCTGATCTCTTTCTTTATGGCCTTACCGAAGACTTCCGTGGCAAATGTTCCGGGTTTTTTGTTGAGGCTTACCTGCCAGGCCTTCTCGAACTTGTCGATGACCTTCTCATCGGTAACCTTCTGATAGCCGGGAAAGTCCGT